>VAYC01000337.1:0-4343 GCA_005885025.1 Actinomycetota bacterium
GCCCGAGCAGTCGCTCCAGGGCCTGGTCGCCGTGGCGTCCCTCGCGGTGCCGGAGGAGAGCTTCCTCGATCCGGCTGTAGGTCGGAAGGAGCTTCCGTCCGAGGCCTTCCATCACGTGATCGCCATAGCCTTCGGCTGCGGCCATGAACGACTGCACCCGCGCGATCCGCAAGCGCTGCTCGGGATCGGAGCTCTGGCCGAACACGTCGTTCATCCCTTCGAACGCCTTGGACAGCGCGTCGGGATCGGACAGGTCGAGGGATTCCAACCGCTGTTCGAGGCCCGACAGGTCCAGCTCGGCGTGCTCGACCAGATCGCGAACGAGGCGCATGAAGTGGTCCCGGACCCACGGACGGGCGAACTCGAACCGGTGCGTCACCTCGTGCAGCGCGACGAACGTCCGGAACTCGATGGGTTCCAGGCTCCAATCGCTCTCGAACCGGGCGATGTTGGGGACGACGAAGTACAGGGCCCCCGCCTCTCGCGGCACGGCCAGGTCGTACTGGCCGAGCACACGCTGACCGAGGTAGCCGAGCACGCCGCCGACCTGTGCTCCCAGCAGCAACGGCATCATCCTCTGCAGCACCATCTCCATGAGCTCGGGCGTCGTGCCGGGCATGGGTGCGGCCGGCCCGCCGCCCTGTTGGGCGAGCGCGGCGGAGAGCCGGGCCGCCACGGGCTCGATCAGGTCCCGGAGGCTCCGCGCGTTCGCCTCGACCCAGTCCGCGCGCCGGAACGACTCGATCCTGGCGACGTCCGTGGGGGCGGGGAGGCCCGTGTGCTCGGCCACGGCCAGCTCGGCCACGCGCACCACTTCGGCCAGGCCGCGGCGGTCCTCGTCGGTGGGCCGCGGGTCCTCCACCCCCCACGAGGCCACGGCGATCCCGATCTGCCGGGCCAGCTCCCAGTTCACCGGGCCGGTCGAGGCCAGAAGGACCCGCTGGATCTCCCGGAACAGCGGGACCTCGCCCAACACGTCGGACAGGGGGACTTCGGGGGGCTCCTCGGCCCCGGGTGACGCCATCCGGGCCATTGTAGGAGCGTGGCTAGAATCGGTCCGATGCGGAACGAGCTGCTGGTGAAGCTCACCGCCGACCCTCTGGATCGCTCGCCTTCGTCGCCGATCCCGGGGCCGGTGGCACGGTCCTGTTCTCGGGGACGGTTCGGGACCATTCGGCGGCCGGGTCCGTGACCGGCCTGGAGTACGAGATATGGGACGAACGTGCCCGAGAGGGACTCGAGGCCATCGGGCACGAGCTCTTCGAACGCTGGCCGGTCTGCCGGGTCGCGCTGCTCCACCGACACGGCTCCCTTGCCGTCGGCGAGGTCTCGGTCCTGGTGTGCTGCTCGGCTCCCCATCGCGCGGAAGCGTTCGAGGCGGCACGTCATGGCATCGAACGCATCAAGCGCGACGTCGCCGTCTGGAAGAAGGAGCATCTCGTCACCGGCCACGCCGAGTGGGTGATGGGGTCCTGATACCGGTCGAGCACGACCAAGCCCTGTCCCGGTGAGCCGGCGCGACCTCGCCGTTGACCTCGGCACCTCCAACACGCTCGTCTACCAACAGGGGCAGGGCGTGATCTTCGACCAACCCACGTTGGTCGCGGTGAACGACCGCACGGGCTCGGTGGTGGCGGTGGGGCGGGAGGCCTGGGGTCTGGCGGGCGAACAACCGTCGGAGATCGTGGCCGTCCGTCCCCTCCGCAGGGCCGCCATCGCCAACTTCGAGTTGACCGAGCAATTCCTCCGCCTGATCCTTCGGTCCACTGGGAGCTCGCGGTTCACCCGCCCCCGGGTGCTGGTATGCGTCCCGTCCTCGCTGACACCGGTCGAGCGGCGGGCCGTGGAGGATGCGGTCTCCTCGGCGGGGGCCAGGTCGGTGACGCTCGTGGAGGAGCCGCTGGCGGCGGCGATCGGGGCGGGCCTTCCGATCCACGACCCGGTTGGGAGCATGGTCCTCGACGTAGGGGGAGGGATCACCGAGATCGCGATGCTCGCCCTGGGCGGGATCGTCCTGTCGGCGGCCGTCCCCGTTGGTGGCCTCGACATGGACGATGCCATCCAGCAGTACCTGCGGCGGCGCCACGACCTGGCCATCGGCGACTCCGCCGCCGAGCAGATCAAGATCCAGGTGGGATCCGCCTACCCCACGGCGGAGGTGGTGGAGGCGGAGGTGCGAGGGCGCGAGCTGGGGACGGGGACGCACGTCATCGTGACCCTGACCTCGGAGGAGATCCGGGAGGTCCTGGCCGACGCCGTCGAACGGATCGTCCGGGCCACCCGGCAGTGCCTGGCGGACTGCCCCCCGGACCTGGCCCACGACGTGCTCGAGACAGGGGTGTTCCTCACGGGAGGGGGGGCGTTGCTCCGAGGCCTGGACATGCGCCTGGCGCGCGACTGCGAGGTTCCGGTGAACCTCACGGAGCACCCGCTGTCCACCGTCGCCTCCGGGGCCGGGAGGCTGCTCGACTACGAGCCGGACCAGCGCCGGGCCTTCCTCTCGGCCCATCGTCCCGTACCATAGGCCCCCCCGTGATCCCCAACGAGGACGACCCCTACTCCGGATCGACTGCTCCTGACGGGGTCGCCGAACCGGCGAAGCCTTCCGGCTCTCTCGTTTCATGGCGGAAGAGCGCGTTCCTGGCCCCCGTGGCCATCCTCGCCCTGATCCTGTACTTCGTGAGGCTTCCGTACTTCGTGCTCCAGCCAGGGCCCGCCGAGGACGTCGAGCCGCTCATCCACATCCAGAGCCAGCAGACCTACCCCGGTGGCCACCTGTTGCTCACGTCCGTGGGCCTGTACCAACCCAACGCGTACCAGGCGTTCTGGGCATGGGTCGACCGGGCACAGTCGGTCGTCCCCGAACGGGACATCCTCGCCCCCGGCGAGACGCCCCAGGAGGAGACGCAGCAAGCGATCTCCCAGATGGACACGAGCAAGATCGACGCAGCGGTGGTGGCGCTCACCAAGTACGCGGGCTATCCGGACCGGCACGGCAGGGGTGTCCTGGTCGAGAGCGTGCTGTCCGGTTCCCCCGCCTCCGGCAAGCTCTTCGCCGGCGACGTCGTCCTCTCGGTGGATGGGCGACGGGCCGCCGATCCGGACCAGCTCGGCCGGATGATTCGGGCCGCCGGGGTCGGCCACGCCTTGACCTTCGAGGTCAAGGCCGATGGACAGACCCGGCGGGTCCAGGTGGCGCCGGGCCGGATCCAGGGCATCGACCACCCTGCCATCGGCATCGGGACCGTTGCCGCGTTCCCGTTCCCTCTCGAGATCGACAGCGGAGACATCGGGGGCCCGTCCGCCGGGCTCATGTGGACCCTCGGGCTGGTCGATCTGTTGACGCCCGGCGACCTGACCGGCGGCCACATCGTGGCGGGGACCGGGACGATCGACCTGACCGGCAAGGTCGGGCCCATCGGAGGAATCTCGCAGAAGGTCGTGGCCGCCGAGCGAGCCGGAGCCACCGTTTTCTTCGCCCCGGCCGAGGAGGCTTCGCAGGCCAGGTCCGTCGCCCACCACATCGTCATCGTGCCGGTTCGCTCCTACACCGACGCCGTCTCCTACCTCGGCGGCCCGGCGTCGTAGCCGCTGCCGTGCAACCGGGATCTCTACGTTAGGCTTGTCCTTCGCGCGCGAGGGGGAGTATTGGCACTGGAACGAGTTCGCATCCGACGGCGATGGCTGCTGATCGCTGATCGCCATCGCCGTGGTGGCGGCCATCGGCGTCGCGCTCTCCGCTCTATCGGGTTTCTACGTCGACCTGCTGTGGTTCCATGAGGTCCACTTCACCGATGTCTTCTGGAAGGTGTTCTGGTCCCGGATCCTGCTCGGGTTCCTGTTCGGGCTGATCTTCTTCGTCCTGCTCGCCGCCACGCTCTGGACGGTTCGCCGCCTCACCCCGCGATTCCGTCCCTTCTCGCCCGAGCAGGAGCTGATCGAACGGTACCGAGTGGCGATCGACCCCTACGCCCGATACGCGATCCCGATCTTCGCGGCGATCATCGCCCTGTTCGTGGGCGTGCGGGCGTCGGCCCAATGGCAATCGTTCCTGATGTGGAGATCGTCCGCCGGCATCGGGTTCGGGGCGGCCCACGTCGACCCGGTGTTCCACCGGGACCCGGCGTTCTACATGTTCCAGCTGCCCTTCCTGAAATACGTCCAGGGATGGTTGTTCTCCGCGCTGGTGTGGGTGACGGTGATCGCCGCCCTCGCCCACTACTTGACCGGGGGGATCCGCCTCCAGACGGCCGGAGAGAAAGTCACCCCGCAGGTGAAGGTGCACCTGTCGGTGCTGCTGGGGCTCATCCTGCTGGTGAAGGCGTGGGGCTACTTCCTCGGGC
>VAYC01000337.1:4416-4902 GCA_005885025.1 Actinomycetota bacterium
GTGCGCGGCCCTGTTCCTGGTGAACATCCGGTTCCGGGGATGGATCCTGCCCGTGCTTGGCATCGGCCTGCTCGCCCTGACCTCGATCGTCGTCGGCGCGATCGTCCCAGGGACCGTCCAGAAGTTCCAGGTGGCCCACCAGGAGCTCCAGAAGGAGACGCCATACATCGCGCGGAACATCGCGGCCACGCGGTTCGCCTTCGGGATCGACCTCATCCCCTCGCCGGTCAATCCGGCCAACGACGTGACGGCGAGTCAGATCGACGCGAACGACGCAACGGTCACGAACATCAGGTTGTGGCGGCCATCGGTGCTTCAGGAGACCTACCAGGCCCTCCAGCGGATCCAGCAGTACTACGAGTTCAAAGACGTGGACGTGGATCGGTACAACATCGACGGCCAGGAACGCGTGGTCATGCTGTCGGCACGTGAGGTCAGCCAGAACGGCATCCCCGGAGGACCCGGGTGGCAGCAAGCCCACCTGAT
>VAYC01000347.1 GCA_005885025.1 Actinomycetota bacterium
CGACGTCCTCGACCAGGAAGGCCACCTCGCCGAAGGGACCGCCGGCCACACCCTCCGTGCCGATGAGCCCGGGTAGGCGACCCCGTTCGTACAGCGCGAACTTCGTCCCCTCGGTGGCGAACTCCGCGTAACCGGCATCCGCGAACTTGAACGCCATGCCGGCGACGTCGCGGTAGAAAGCGATGGAGCGCTGGAGATCGCTCACGTACAGGATCACATAATCGACACGTCGCCGATTCATGCCGCCTCCCCCCCGCCCAGGTACTTGACGAACCATCCCGTTGCCCAGTGGGAGACCTCTTCCAGTGCGCCGGGCTCCTCGAACAGGTGACCTGCCCCCGGGACGACGATCAGGTCGTTCTCACCTCGAAGCCGAGCTTGCGCCGCACGATTCAACTCGAGCACGGTGTGGTCTTCGCCGCCCACGATGAGGAGGGTTGGGGCGGTGACCCGTTCCAACCGGTCTCCGGCGAGATCCGGCCGTCCTCCTCGCGACACGATGGCTCGCACCCGGGAGTCCGGCTCTGCCGCGGCCCACAGAGCGGCGGCGGCTCCCGTGCTGGCCCCGAAGTAGCCGATCGGCAGGACACCCACCTCAGGTTCGTGGCGCAGTCGGTGCGTGGCGGCGATGAGCCGCTCAGCCAACAACCCGACGTTGAACACGTTCCCGCGGTCCGCCGCCTCCGGCGCGGTGAGCAGGTCGAAGAGGAGCGTGGCGAGGCCGGCTCCCACGATCGTCCCGGCCACGCTCCTGTTCCTGGGCGACAGCCTGCTGCTCCCGCTTCCGTGGGCGAAGATCACCGCACCGGCCGGCTTCGGGGGAAGGGTCAGATCGCCGGGCAGCCGGACCTCGCCGACAGCGATCTCGACCTCTCGGATCTCCGGGCGCATGTCTCCATCTTGCCCCAAGCGATCACCGCGTATCCTCGCCACCCGTGCGGCTCTACGAGGAGGTGACCGGCCAGCTCCAGGAGATGGAGATCCGCCCCCGTATGGGCGTCTACGTCTGCGGGATCACGCCCTACGACTCCGCCCACCTCGGCCACGCGTTCACCTACGTCCACTTCGACGTGCTGGTGCGCTATCTCCGCCACCTCGGCGCCGAGGTCGTGCACGTGCAGAACGTCACCGACGTGGACGACGACATCCTCCGCGTGTCCAAGGAGCGCGGGGTGGACTTCCGGGAGCTGGCGGAACGCGAGGTGGCGTCCTTCGAGCGTGCGATGCGCGCCATCAGCGTGACGCCGCCCACTCACCAACCCCGGGCGACCCAGTTCGTGCCGCAGATGATCGAAGAGGTCGGGCTCCTGCTCGCCGCCGGCCACGGCTACGAACGGCGGGGAACCGTGTACTTCCGGGTGGCCAGCGACCCCGGATACGGCCGCCTCTCACGGCTCTCCCGCGAGGAGATGGTGCGGCTCGCGGCCGAACGAGGCGGCCACCCCGAGGA
>VAYC01000348.1 GCA_005885025.1 Actinomycetota bacterium
CTGCCTGGGGGCCTGGACGCCAGAGGACGTCTGGTTCGTCTCGTGGGGCGCCCGGACCGCGTGGCCCCTTCCCCAGATCTACACGCCAAGCGGCTCGATGGCCCAGCAGTGGTACCACCTGAGCCTCTACTCCTACCTGCATCACGGCTGGCGCATGACCATCGCCGGGACCCTCTCCCAGCACATCGCCTGCCGCCAGTCCTCCGACCCGTGCCGGGGGATGGACAACCCCCCGGCCAAGGCCTGGGGTCAGCTGAACGGGATGCTCAACCGGGATCGCCGCACTGCCCAGCGCCTGCCGTGGTCATCTGACTTCAGGTGGGGGTCCTAGCCGCCTTCTCGGACGCCGTCCCGCCTCGCTCGGGAAAGCCCCGAGTACACTCGCTGGCCCGAGGGAAACCCCATGGCTGAACGACAGCGGTGTCCACAATGCGGGACCGAGAACGACCCTGCCCAGCGCTACTGCGGGTCGTGCGGGGCCCAGCTCGCCCTCATCTGCCCCGTTTGCGGCGAGATCAGCCCACTCGGGTTCAAGTTCTGCGGGAAATGCGGGACCGAATTCAAGCTCGGGTCGTTCCCTGAGACGGCGGGCGAGGAGCGGCGGGTCGTGACCGTCCTCTTCGCGGACCTCGTCGGCTTCACCGCCCGTGCAGAACAGCTGGATCCCGAGGACGTCCGGGCCCTCCTGACTTCCTACTACACGCGGCTCCGAACCGAGATCGAGAGCTTCGGGGGAACGGTCGAGAAGTTCATCGGCGACGCCGTCATGGCCGTCTTCGGCGCGCCGGTCGCCCACGGTGACGACCCGGAGCGAGCCGTGCGAGCCGCTCTCGCCATCCAGGACGCGGTCGGGCAGATGAACGACGCGGACTCAGACCTCGACCTGCAGGTTCGGATCGCCGTGAACACAGGAGAGGCCCTGGTCTCACTGGGCGCCAAGACGAACGAGGGCGAAGCACTGGTCGCAGGCGACGTGGTGAACACGGCCGCACGGCTCCAGGCCTCGGCGGCGCCAGGCTCCATCGTGGTCGGCGAGGAGACCAGGCGCAGTACGAAGTCGACCATCGAGTACCGGGCCGTCGATCCGGTCGTGGTGAAGGGGAAACGGGACCCCGTTCCCGCGTGGGTCCCGCTCTCGGCTCCAGGGTCTCCCGGGGAGCGAACCGCGAAACGGGTTCCCATGCTCGGGCGGCAACACGAGCTGGCCCTCCTGCACGGGATGTGGGAGCGAACAATGGGCGAGGGGCGGCCGCACCTCGTGACGATCTTCGGGCCGGCCGGGATCGGCAAGACCCGCCTAGCAAGCGAATTCGGCGAACTCGCCGCCGGAGAGGGCGCGCGGGTGATCAGGGGGCGTTCGGTCCCCTACGGTGGGAGCACCGCCTACGGCGCGTTCGCGCAGCACGTGAAGCAGTGCGCCGGGATGTTCGACAGCGACCCGGTTCCGGTCGCCTACGAGAAGCTCGAGCAAGCCGTTGCACGCCTCGGGTTGGCCGGCGGCAACGAGACCGCCAACCACCTGGCCATCCTCATCGGGCTCGGCGTGGATGGAGCCGCTGCCGATCGCCAGACGCTCTTCTTCTCCGCGAGGCAGCTCGTGGAGGTGATGGCCCGCGAGCAGCCGACCATCCTGGTGTTCGAGGACATCCACTGGGCCGACTCGGGAATGCTCGACCTGTTGGAGATGCTGGCCTCGCGGATCCACGACGTCCCCTTGTTGCTCCTGACGCTGGCCCGGCCGGACCTTCTGTCGGCGAGACCGGGTTGGGGCGGTGGGCTTCCCGCGTACACCGCGCTTCCACTCGAGCCGCTTCGCGAGGAAGACGCCCGGGATCTGGCGGCACGGCTGCTGGCCGAGGCCGGCGAGGACGGCGCGCGGTATGCCGCGAATTTCGCGGAGGCGGCCGAAGGCAACCCGCTGTTCATCGAGGAACTCGCGGCGTCGCTCGTGGAGCGGGCCACCCACCCCACCGGCCAGCTGCCCACGAGCATCCGCAGCATCATCTCGGCTCGGCTGGACGTACTGCCGGCTGCCGAGCGGGCCACCCTGCTCGACGCTTCGGTAGTCGGGAAGATCTTCTGGCGAGGGGCCCTGGCGACGATGGACT
>VAYC01000352.1 GCA_005885025.1 Actinomycetota bacterium
TGACCCTGTGGCAGGAGGACCCGCTGGAGGACGTGTCCGCCCTGTTGGCCCCGCGGCTGGTCATGAAAGCTGGGCAGATCGTCTTCGAAGCCAGCTGACATCAGCCCTCCGGTCCACTCTCCCCGGGGCGTTTTCCCTGCTCAGCCCCTGTCAGACCCCGCCTCTAGAGTCAGGGGACCGGAACAAAGACCAACGTAGAGGAAGGAATCCGCTCATGCCCGGGTATGTGATCCTCGGCCTCATCGTCTGCGCCCTGGTCGTGGGATGGCTCGCGGTCGGCGCCTTTCGCCGGATCCTCGATGCTCGGCTCGCCGCGACCGACGCCGGGGTGCGTCGGCTGACCGACGCTTCCCTCCTCGGTGACCGAGGGGCGAGAGAGGTCCGGCAGGAGGTCTCCGCGGTTCGCGAGGTCCTCGACCGGATCCAGGTGCGGGAGCAGGAACGCCGGGAACGCGAGGAGCAGGCGTGGGCGAATCTGCGAAGGATGTCGTCCGTCCTCTCCGGTTCGCAGCGGGTCGGCCGAGCAGGCGAGCGGGTCCTCGACGAGGTGCTGGGCTCCCTTCCGCCTTCGATGCTCGAACGCGACTTCCGCGTGAACGGTCGCGTCGTGGAGTTCGCGCTGGTCCTTCCCGACGGCAAGCGCCTTCCGATCGACTCCAAGTGGCCGGCCGAGCGGGAGCTGCAGCTTCTGGACGGCCCAGCGGAAGGGGAGGAACGTGAGAGGGCCGTGCTCGCCGTCGAGCGCATCGTCGCCAGGCGAGCCAAGGAGGTCAGCGGGTACCGTGACCCGTCGCTTACCGCGCCCTTGGCGGTGGCCGCCGTGCCGGACGCCGCCTACGCGGTCCTGCGTCGTGCGCACGTCGACGCCTATCGGCTGGGGGTGATCGTCGTCCCGTACTCCACGGCGCTGCCGATCGTGCTGGCGCTGCACGTCCTCGCTTCGCGACTCGGGGCAGTGGGCGACGTGCAGTCCTGTCTGGCCGATGTCGGCGCCGTCCTGGACGCGATGGAGGCGACCCTCGAGAACAAGCTGGAGCGGGCCTCGACCATGCTCGCCAACGGCACTGGGGAGCTGCGGGGGCAAGTGGGGCAAGCCCGAACCGCGGTGGCCCGGGCGCGTGAGCGCGGCCCGGAAGCGACTTCTGGAGAGCCTCAGCCCGATGACGCGCGTGGATCGCCGTGGCTACTCGAGGTCGGTTGACCAGTCCCGCAGAGTCCTGGGCTATCCTGCCGGCCGGTGGACTTCTTCGAGGCCCTGAAGCGGCGCGGCTTCATCCCCGGACAGCAACGGGTGGGCGGGGGCCTCCAGACGTTCTCAGCCAGGCCGAACCGCTTCCTCACCTATTGGGTCCATGTGTACGACGACGGGACGGCGCTGTTCACCTGGGAGTTCGCCGTCACCGATTACCTGCTGGAGCACGGTATGCAGCTCGGATCGGGCGAAGCCTTGAACACCTTCCTCTTTCCCGTGCAGGACGAGCGAGGCGCCCAGGACCCCGCTTGGCTTGCACATGCCATCGAGCTGGCCGAGGCCCGCCTGCGGGAGGTCAACCTGGCGGGCGACGAGGCCTGAAGCGCAGTCTGAGCTAGAGGGAGGTCACGGCCTCGGGTTCCCGGGGTTGTCCCGGTCGCCCGTTGCCGCTTCGAGGAGGAGCAATCGGGATCTTGACAATGAAGGTGCTTCCCTCCTTCGGGAGGCTGGTCACCTCGACCGTTCCGCCAAGGATCGACGTGAGTTCCTTGACCAAGCTCAAGCCCAGCCCCACACCGCCGTACCCTCGAGTCACCGAGGAATCCACCTGATAGAAACGGTCGAAGATCCGGTCGAGATGCTCCTGGGCGATTCCAATGCCCCGATCGCGCACCGAGACCGCGACGGACTCTCCATCTCGCCATGCAGTCACCTCGCACGAGGTCCCTGCGCTGGAGAACTTGAGAGCGTTGTCGAGGAGGTTCGTCATGATCAGCTCGATTCGCTGCCGGTCGCTGATCACGATCGGAAGGTTGGGCGGCAGCGAGACCACCACCCGCCGGCCCCGAGGCCCAAGGGTGGTGAGCGCTTCCCGCATGACGTCGGGCAGCGACATGGGCACGAGCGTCAGACGGCCCCGCTCGTCTTCGATGCGAGAGGAGGCGAGGAGGTTCTCGACCAGGCGGGACAGCCGATCGCCCTGTCGCTCGATCGCGTCGAGGAATTCCTCGCGAGCCGCCGGGTCGTCGGAGAACTCCGGTCGCCTGAGCGTCTTGGCGTAGCCGATGATGGAGGTGAGCGGCGTCCGGACCTCATGGGAAGCCATGGCCACGAACCCGTCTTTGAGCTCGTTCAGGTCCCTCAACTCTGCCACGGTCTGCTGTTCGCGCTCGAGGAGGCTCCGGAGCTGCTCGGCCTGCTCGGCGAGCGTGTCGTTCTGGGACGAAAGCGTCTTGGCGACCCGTCGGGTGATCGGCAGGAGCAGCAGATACAGGGTGGCTGATTGATCTGCTGCTGGATGCCGGCGTAGTTGGTGTAGAGCTCGGCGACCGCATCGGGCACGCCGCTCCGGGATCCCTGGAGATACAGCGGGACGTAGGTCTCGAACAGCTTGGAGAATCGCTGACGCTCGAAGATGTTCTCGGCGCTGCTGAGGTTGCTCACCCCACTGTGCGGCTCACCGGAGAAGGCCTCCTCGAGGTCATCCTCTGGCCCGAAATTCCGCCCGATGAGGCGCGATTCGTCGGAGAACAGAACCGTTCCGTCGCGACGCCACAGCTTGAGGCGGACCACCGGCGGCTGGAGCACCCGGTTTCGCACAACGTCGTTGAGGTGCTCGAACCGATCGCTCGTGGGGTCCATGGGAGAGATCACATCCCGGGTTGTGACCTCATAAGGAAGGATCGACTTGGCGACGAACAGCGCATGGTCGGTCGCGGCCTGCTCCTCCCGCTTGCGCAACTGGCCCGAGATGCCGAACGCGAGGACGACCCCGATGACGATGAACGCGATCAGGCTGGTGAGGGCGAATCTCGTGCCCAGGCGGGGGCTCTCGTAGAAGGCCATCGAATTGAGGTATCGGACGTCCTCGGTGGGGGATGGAGCGTCCCCAGGCTGGGAGGCTGGCCCAGCCTCTTGCCCTGCTCGCTGGGCGGTTGCACGAGGTTCGGATAGTCTGGCCTGGAGATGGAATTCGAGCGGGCCATCGTGGTCTTCGCCCATCCCGACGACGCCGAGTTCGGGTCGGCCGGGACGGTGGCCTCCTGGACTCGAGCGGGGACCGAGGTCGTGTATGTGTGCGTGACCGACGGCTCGGCGGGGTCGAACGAGCCGGGGGTGATCCGGGAGGAGCTGGCGGAAATCCGAGAGGTCGAGCAACGGGCGGCATGCGACGTCCTCGGGGTCACCGACTGCGTTTTCCTCGGCATCCCCGACGGTTTGGTCGAGGTCACGCTGGACCTCCGCAGATCCCTCACCCGCGAGGTTCGCCGGTACCGCCCCGACGTCCTGGTGACCCCCGATCCCACCAGGTTCTGGGACGAGGAACGGCGATACATCAACCACTCGGACCACCGGGCGGTCGGGCAGGCCTGCATGGCGGTGCTCAATCCGGACTCCTCCACCCGCCCCATGTTCGCGGAACTCCTCGAGGAGGGCCTGGAGCCGTTCGAAGTTCGCTACCTGTGGATTCCAACCTGGGGCGAAGAAGCCGATACCTACGTGGACATCACCGATACGATCGAGGTGAAGATCCAAGCACTTCGCTGCCACAAGTCCCAGATCCACGACTGGCCGGTGGAGGACTGGATTCGGGAGCGGGCCCACAAGAGAGGAGAGCCGGCCGGCGTGGAATTCGCCGAATCCTTCAAGACGTTCAAGCTCCGAGAGGAGCGATAGCCGATGGCTGACTTCGACCCCCTCGACGAAAGCAGCGAGGGTCAGGGCGAGGAGGAAGACGAGGACTTCCGCCACGAGCTCTCCGAGGACGAACGCGAGAGCGTGGAGGCGGACCTCGAGGACCTCGACTCCATGCGGACGGTGTTCGAGCCGCAGGGAGCCAAGGGCGTGGTCATCGCGTGCACCGAGTGCGGCGCGAACCACTACTACGGTTGGGAGCTCCTGCGGGAGAGCCTCGAGCACATGCTGGACACCGGCGAGCCTCGGGTTCACGAACCTGCGTATCAGCCGAAGGAAGACGACTATGTCGTGTGGGACTACGGCAAGGGATACGTCGACGCCCTCTCCGATGCCGGTTTGGAGGCCGGACCTCGCGTGGAAGTCACGTCTTGCGGCTGGTGCGAGACGCCCGTGGAGTCGCACTTCGCCTTCTGCCCGAAGTGCGGACGTCCCATGGCGGTACTCCGCCTGTACCGCGAGCTGCTCGACCGAGGCATGGACGAACGCGACGTCCGGGCCATCCTCCTGCGAGCCGGCTTCGAACCGTTCTCCTAGAGGGTCCGATCAGGCCGCCGGCTCGAGGATGCAGTCCTCCGGGGGCTTGTCCGGCCGAAGTCCCTTGAACGAAGGGGCACGCAACTTCCCTGCTGCGGTCATCTGGAGATACTCGACCTCACACACGAGCTCGGGCCGCACCCACCGCGCACCCTTGACCGGCGGCGGGCCGATCCGTCTCCAGCTCGGAGAGCCGGTCGAGGAGGGTCTTGAGCATCCGGTCGGTGAACCCCGTTCCCACCTGGCCGACCCAGATGAGCTTCCCATCCCGGTAGGCCCCCAGCAAGAGAGCCCCGAAGGCGTCGCTTCTTCCCTTCTGGCCGGGCGTGTAGCCGAGGATCACGCAGTCCTGCCGCTTCAAGATCTTGATCTTGCGCCAGTCGTCCGACCGCCGACCCGGCACGTATTTGCTGGAAGCCCGCTTGCCGATCACACCTTCCAGCCCTAGCCCTCGGGCCGCTTCGTAGAAGCGCTTGCCTTCGTCGGGCACCCAGTAGACGAGCCGCAAACCCTTGTCTTCCATCACGACCTGCTGGAGCCGTTGCCGGCGGTCCGAGAGCGACAAGCCCGTGAGATCCTGCCCGTCCAGCCACAGCAGATCGAACGCCACCAATTCGACGGGGATCTTCTTGCGGATCCGCTCGATGTCGCCAGGCGACGCCAGGTTCATCCGCTGCTGCAGCAGCTCGAACGAGGTTCGACCGCTGTCGTCCGTGGCCACGATCTCACCGTCGATCACTGCGTTGATCGCATTGACCCTGCGGTACAGGCGCGACAGCTCCGGGTAGGTGGTCGTGTGGTCGCGGCCCGTCCGCGAGATCAGTCGAACGGACTCGCCCTCGATGTAGAGGAGCGTCCGGACTCCGTCGAACTTCGGCTCGAACCACCACCCCGTCGCGTCGAAGGGCGCGTGGCCGCCCTGCGCCAGCATCGGGGTGAAGAGAGGTGGCCTCGCGAGGGGCTGCTCTTCGGAGGCCTTGCCCATGAGGATCAGCCAGTCCCGGTCTCTGGTCTTCACGAGGTGGTATTCGCCCCGGTACCGCTCGCCGTGCAGGCGGAAGCTGACCTTCTTATCCGTCCACTCC
>VAYC01000053.1 GCA_005885025.1 Actinomycetota bacterium
CGAACGAACGCCGTCCGGCCGCGTCGAACACCAGCGTGTCCGGCTGCCCGATGAGCCCGAGCGAGTCTCTGATGGCCCCGGTCGAGTCGAACACGCTCGGGTAGGTCCACCCGTACTGTTCGATGAACGTGCGGGCCTGCCCGACCTGGTCCTCGATATCGACGCCGACGAACTGGACCTGACCCTGGTGGGCGTTGGACACGGCGGCGAGCTCGGGGCCTTCTTGCCGGCAGGGACCGCACCACGATGCCCAGATGTTCACCACGACCGGCTTGCCACGGAGCTCGATCAACAACGCTTGAAAGGTCGCCGGGTCCATCCGCGGCAATGCCGTCGCGCTTGAGGGAAGCAGCGGGCCGGACGGAGGACCCGTCGGGCCCTTCCCGGAGCCGCTGCAACCAGCGGCGAGCACGATGAGTGCCAGGCAGATGGCGGCCGTGGCGGCGCGAGGGGTGGCGCGCTGCTGCATGTCGACACCATTGTCCAATGAACGCGGCCGCTTTCGGGGCCGATGTTATACTCCGGCCGAAAGTGCCCCTCTACCAGCGGTTTTGATGCCGGGCACCCTCGACCTGGCGACCTTCCGGCGGGCCTTGGAGATCTTCGCCGAGGAGCTTCGGGGCCATCGAGAAGAGATCGACTCCCTGAACGTCTACCCGGTTCCCGATGGTGATACGGGCACCAACCTGCTGATGACGCAGGAAGCCGTCGTGACGGCGCTGGCCTCCCTGCCGCCCGAGGGAGTGGAGCCGGACGAATTGGGAGCCGCGATCTCGCGAGCCTCGCTCAAGGGGGCCCGGGGGAACTCGGGCGTGATCCTCTCTCAGATCCTGCGCGCGATATGCGAGCGCCTTGCGGCCGACGGAACATTGGGGCCAGGCGAGCTGGCGGCGGCGCTCGAGCACGCCTCGGAGGAAGCCCACCGAGCCGTGGCCAGGCCAGTCGAAGGAACGATGCTCTCGGTGATCCGCGACGCGGCGGGGATGGCCACTGACGCTGCGGCGTCCGAGCGCGACGGCGATGACGTGACGCCGATCATCGAGGCCGCGCTGGGCGAGGCGCGCCGTTCGCTCGCCCGAACCACGGAACGACTCCCCGAGTTGACGCAGGCACGGGTGGTAGACGCCGGTGGGAAGGGGATCGTGCTGATGCTGGCCGCACTGCTCGCTGCCGTCCAGCGACGAACGCCCGCCGAGCCCATCGGCCCGTTGGGTCCGATCGGCCGCTCCTGGGCGGACGGGGTGCGCGCCGAGCTGGACTTTCGAAACGAGGTGCAGTACCTGCTGGAGGCCGATGCCTCCTCCCTCGGGGCGCTCCGTGGTGCCCTTGCCGGCATCGGGGACTCGCTGGTGGTGGTCGGAGGAGGCGGGCTCTACAACGTGCACGTCCACACGAACGAGCCAGGGCAGGCGGTCGCCGCCGGCTCGCGCGCCGGGCACACCAGCAACGTCCAGATCGCCGACCTGCAAGAAAGCGTGACGCGCTGCCTCGCCGGACAGGCCAGGGCGACGCGCGTGGCCGAGCAGGTCTGCGCGCTCGTCGTGGTGGCGGAGGGCGACGGCATCATCCGCACGTTTCGTTCGCTCGGGGCGGTGGTGCTGAAGGGAGGGCCGGGCCACCACCCATCGGTGGTTGACCTCGTCGCTGCTATCGAGGGCGCCCCGTCCGGCGCGATCGTCGTTCTACTGAATCATCGAGATATCGTCCCGGCTGCGGATGGGGCAGCCGCAGCGACGTCGAAAGAGGTCTGGGTCATTCCCAGTTCGTCGATGCCGGCCGGCCTGTCCGCGGCCGCGGCGTTCAACCCCCTGGCAACCCTCCAAGAAAATGCAAAGGTGATGGAAGCGGCGATCGGAGCGTGCCGCACAGGAGTGCTGACCCGAGCCGGGAGCGAAGCAGAAACACCGGCCGGACCTGTCAGGCGAGGAGAGTGGCTGGGCCTGGCTGAAGGCGATGTGGTCGCGGTTGGCGCCGCGGCCGATGCGACGGCCGTCGAGGTGGTGCGGCGGCTTGGTGCGGAGACGGCGGAGATGATCACGGTGATCGTGGGCGCGGACGTCGCCGCCGACGACCGACGGGCGGTCGAGTCGATCCTTCGGATCTCCTTCCCGACCCTGGAACTCGAACTCCTGGAAGGCGGCCCACCCGCGTCTCCCTTCCTGATCGGGGTGGAGTGAGGGCGGGATCGACATGACCGACGGCTCGTCGTTGACGCTCGAGAGCTCGGTCGCGGCCATCGACCCTCGGGTGGCGAACCGCCGGACCGGCTTCCGGACCAAGGGCCCGCCCGCCCACGACGTGCTGGCGGAGTCGTTCGGCATCGGCACCGTGGGCCAACTCCTCCGTCACTACCCTCGCCGGTACATCGATCGCTCGGCCACCGTCCCCGTCGGAGAACTGCGTTTTCGCCAGGGACAGCAGGTGACCGTCATCGGCCGCGTCAAGCGGGTCGACCGGCGCGTGACCAGACGGAGGCAGTCGATGGTCACGGTCAAACTGTACGACGGAACGGGCACGCTCGACCTCGTCTTCTTCAACCAGCCGTGGACGGCGGGCACGTACCGGGAGGGGATCGAGCTGGCGGTGTCGGGGCTGGCCGCCGTGTACCGGGGACGTCTGCAGCTCGCGAACCAGGAAGTGGAGGTCCTCCGCGGAGACGAGGCCGAGAAGGTACACACGGGCAGGATCACGCCGGTGCACTCAGCTGCGGAGGGGATCAGTACCCGGACGATCCGGGAGCTGGTCTACCGCTCGCTCGAACGCCTCCCGGTGATCGACGACCCGCTTCCTCGGGAGATCGTGGCGGACGAAGCGCTCGAACCCGAGGACGCCGCGCTGCGAGCGATCCACTTCCCCGAGGACCCTTCATCGTTGGAGCAAGCCAGGGACCGGTTGAAATTCGACGAGCTCTTCGCGCTCGAGCTCGGGGTGGCCTACCGGAAGCGACGCGTCGAACGAACGGAGAAGGGCGTCGTTCACGTGAGCGAAGGCGACCTGACCCGCGCCTACCTCGCCGCGTTGCCGTTCGACCTCACGGAAGCCCAGCAGCGGGCCATCAAGGAGGTCGGCGAGGACCTGGCCGCGCGGCGGCCGATGAACCGCTTGCTCCAGGGCGACGTGGGTTCGGGGAAGACCGTCGTCGCGCTGTACGCCGCACTGGCGGCGGTCCAGTCCGGCCACCAGGCGACGATCATGGCGCCCACGGAAGTGCTCGCGGGCCAGCATTCTCGAACCGCGCGGATGCTCATGGCTTCCGTCGGTGGGCGCGACTTGGTGTCCTCTCCGGCCCGACGCCCTGCCGACGATCAGCCGACCCTGCTCGACGGATTGGCCGCAGAGGAACGGGAGAACGGAGAAGCCGTGACCTTCGCCCTGCTCACGGCCTCCACCACCGGGAAGGACCGCCAGCGAGTGTTGGAAGGGATCCGCGAGGGCACCGTCGACCTGGTGATCGGGACGCACGCCCTGGTGCAAGAGGGCGTGGAGTTCGCCGACCTGACCGTCGCCGTGATCGACGAGCAGCACCGTTTCGGCGTGCATCAGCGCGTGGTGCTGAAGGAGAAGGGCGTGCACCCCGACGTGCTGATCATGACCGCGACGCCCATCCCCAGGACGTTGGCCCTGACGTATTACGGGGACCTCGACGTCTCGACCCTCGACGAGATGCCGGCCGGGCGGCGGCCCGTGGCCACGACCGTGGTCCGGACGCCGGCCGAGCGAACCCAGGCCTACGAGCGGGTGCGTGAGGAGGTCGCAGCCGGCCGGCAGGCGTTCGTGGTCTGCGCCGCCATCGACGAGGCCAATCGGCTGGAGGTCCGGGCTGCCGAAAAAGAGGCGGAACGTCTGGCGAAGGATGTGTTCCCGGACCTGCGCCTCGAGCTGCTGCACGGCAGGATGCGTCCGGCGGAGAAAGAGGCGGTCATGGACCGCTTCCGGGCGGGAGCGGCGGACGTGCTGATCTCCACCACGGTCATCGAGGTTGGCGTCGACGTCCCCAATGCCACGGTCATGCTCGTGGAGAACGCCGAGCGGTTCGGCCTGGCCCAGCTCCACCAGCTTCGGGGGCGGATCGGCCGCGGCAACCATCCCTCCTACTGCATCCTGTTCGACGAGAGCCACCCGGACAACTCCGAAGCGCGGGCGCGTCTCGAAGCGATCACCCGAACGACGGACGGATTCGAGCTGGCCGACGAGGATCTCCGCCTGCGGGGAGAGGGGACCCTGTTCGATGTCAGGCAGTCCGGCATGCCCGACCTCAAGCTGGCCCGGCTGGCGGAGGACGCCGACCTGGTGAGGCGGGCCCGAACTCGGGCCTTCGCTGCCGTCGACGCAGACCCTGGCCTGGATCGCCACCCCGAATTGCTCGACCTCCTGCGGCAGTCGTTTTCCGGTGAGGCCATCGAGTGGTTGTTCCATTCATGACCCCGCGGTGAGGATCGTTGCGGGCGCGGCCAAGGGCACGCGACTGGCCCCTGTCCCGGCGGGCACCCGTCCCATGTCCGACCGGGCGCGCGAGGGATTGTTCTCGAGCCTGGGCAGCACCGTGGAGTCGGTCCGGGTCCTCGACCTGTTCGCCGGGAGCGGCGCCATCGGGATCGAGGCCCTGTCGCGGGGCGCCGAGAGCGCGTCGTTCGTGGACTCGGCCCCGGGTGCCGTCAGGACGATCAACGAGAACCTCCGCCGGACCAAGCTGGTCCGCCGGGGGAAGGTTCGGCGCGTCGATGCCCTGCGCGCCGTCCGGGAGCGGCCGGGGCCCTTCGACCTGGTCGTGCTGGATCCCCCCTACCGGCTTGAGCAGCCCTACCTCGACGCATTGCTCGCCGAAATAGCAGGTCAGAGAGTTGTGGCCCCCGGCGGCCGGGTGGTGATGAGCCGTTCCACCCGAACTTACATGCCTGTAATTCCAGTAAACTGGCAACTCGAACGGCGGCTCTCCTACGGGGACAGCATCGTCTTCATATTCCGTATCCCGTGACCGCAGGAGGCACACGAGGATGGGGCGCACCGCCCTGTGTCCCGGGACCTTCGATCCCGTAACGAACGGCCATGTCGACATCATCCAGCGGGCCAGCCGCTGCTTCGATGCCGTGGTGGTGGGCGTCCTCGCTAACCCGAGCAAGGACCCGCTGTTCGGCTTGGAGGACCGGGTGGCCATGTTGAAGGAGGCCGTGTCCGACATCGCCGGCGTGGAGGTGGCCTCGTTCTCCGGGCTGCTTGTGGAGTACGCGAAAGCGAGGGGGATCGGAGTGGTGGTGAAAGGACTGCGGGGGGAGGGCGACTTCGACTTCGAGCTGAAGATGGCCCAGATGAACCAGCACCTCACGGGAGTGGAGACTTTCTTCCTCCCCACGAACCCCCAGTGGTCGTTCATCTCCTCTTCCCTGATCAAGGAAGTGGTCCGGTTCGGCGGGGACGTGTCTGGGTTGGTGCCACCCTTCGTCCAGGACCGCCTCGAGGAGCGGCTCGCTTTCGGGAGGGAGTGAGGCCCGTCGTGGACATCGGCGCGCGATTGCAGCAGATCGAGGAGCTGGTCCGCGCGGCCCAGCGGGTGCCGCTCTCCTCGAGCGTGCTGGTGAACCAGCAGGAGTTCCTGGAGATCCTGGAGGCCGCCCAGAACGAGCTGCCCGAGGAGATCAAGCAAGCCCGTTGGGTCGTGAAGGATCGCGAGGAGCTCCTGTCCAAGGCCCGCCGCGACGGGGAGGGGCTGGTGACCCAGGCCCAGGAGGAAGCGGCCCGCCTGGTCTCGCGGGAAGAGGTCGTGCGGTCCGCAGAAGAAGAAGCCGAACGGGTCCTGGGAGAGGCCCGCGAACAAGCCCGACAGATGCGCCTGGAAGCCGAGGACTACGTGGACGCGAAGCTGGCCCAGTTCGAGATCGCCATCGAGCGCACGATGGGCGAGTTGCAGAAGGCCATCGGCCAGGTCCGCCGGGGGCGGGACAAGCTGCGGGGCGGGACGGTGGCGGAGGAGGAGTTCGGACCAGGGGAGCTCGGGGAGCAGAAATGAGCATGGTCATCGACGTGCGCGATCTGGTGGCACAGCCGGGGTCCTCGCGGGCCGTCCGGCTGGACGAAGCCGTCCCTGGGATGGCCACCCAGCTGGTCTCGGTACCTGATGACCGGCCTGTCGGCGCCGACCTCCTCCTGGAGAACGTCGTCGACGGTGTCCTGGTGACCGGGCCGGTGTCGGTGGTGATGAACCTTTCCTGCGCTCGCTGTCTGAAGTCGTTCGACCGAGGCTTCACCTTCGAGGTGCAGGAGCTGTTCGTGCCCGAAGCCAACCCCGGGGACGATCAGTATCCCCTCGGCGAGGAAGGACACCTGGACCTCGAGCCGATGATCCGCGATGTGGTGGTGCTGGCCATGCCGTTCGCTCCGCTCTGCCGGCCGGATTGCCAGGGGCTCTGCGCGAGGTGCGGCGGTGACCGCAACCTCGGGGAGTGCGCGTGCCCGCCGGAGGTCGACGTTCGATGGGCACCTCTGTTGGACCTGAAACTCGACGAAAACTGAAGGACGACGGAAGAAGAAAAGGAGCGATGACCAGCCATGCCGACCCCGAAGAGAAAGATGGCCAAGTCCAGGACCAGCTCGCGGCGATCGCAGTGGAAGTCGACCCCGCCCACGTACGCCGAGTGTCCGCAGTGCCACCAGCCGAAGCTGCCGCACCGGGTCTGCGCGAACTGCGGCTACTACGGTGGCAAGCAGGTCCTCGAGGTGGAGTAAGGGGAGCGACCGATTCGCGTGCCTCGTAAGCAGACGCCGCTGGAGAAGGCCCTTGGCATCAGGTTCAAGCAGGGGGCCCTCCGCGAGGCCGCCCTGACGCACCGGTCGTTCGCGTTCGAGCAGAGCGTGCCGACCACGAACGAGCGGCTGGAGTTCCTGGGCGACGCCGTGCTCGGGCTCGTCGTCACCGACCTGGTGTACCGGGCCTTCCCCGAGCGGTCCGAGGGGGAGCTGGCGAAGTTGCGGGCGGCGATGGTCAACATGACCACGCTGGCCGAGGTGGCCCGTGAGCTGGGCCTCGGCGAAACGGTCCTCCTCGGCAAGGGCGAGGAGCAGTCCGGGGGGCGCGACAAGGCCAGCATCCTGGCCGACGCCCTGGAAGCGGTGCTGGGAGCGATCTACCTCGATCAGGGACTGAAGCCGGCCGCCGCGCTGATCGAGCGGCTGTTCTGGCCGCGCATCTCGGCCTACGTTCGGGGAGAGGGCGAACGCGACTACAAGACCATCCTTCAGGAGCTGGCCGCGCAGGACCTCGGGAGGATGCCCGAGTACCGCGTGGCCGAGCGAGGGCCGGACCACGAGAAGGAGTTCACCGCCACCGTCTTCGTGGCCGGCCGCGAGCTGGGGCGAGGGACCGGGCGCTCGAAGAAAGAGGCTGAGCAGCGGGCCGCTCGAGAGGCCTATGACCGGCTCTCCGAGGATTCGGCCGAGCTGGCCTCAGAGCACTAGGGAGGGGCGGTGGAGCTACCGGAAGTCGAGGTGATGCGCCGAGACCTCGAAAAGGAGGTCGTCGGCAAGAAGGTCAGGGACGTGGAAGTACGCCCCCACCGCAATGCCATGCGGGTGATCCGTCGCCACTCCCGCCGGAAGGAGTTCGCCGACCGTCTCTCCGGCAGAAAGTTCACGAAGATCGACCGCAAGGGAAAGTACCTGCTGCTCTATCTCGACGGCGGGGACGTGCTGGTCGTCCACTTCGGGATGTCGGGCCAGTTGCTCCGCGGAACCAAGCGCCAGACGCTGCCGCAGCACACGCACGTGGTCATCGATTTCCAACAGGGAGGCGACCTCCGATTCATCGATCCGCGGACCTTCGGCGAGATGTTCGTCACCGCCGTCGACCAGCTCGGCAAGATCAGGGAGCTGGACCACATCGCCATCGACCCTCTCGAGGACACGTTCACCTGGCAGGAGTTCTCCGGCGAGCTGGCCCGGCGGGCCACCAAGCTCAAGCCGCTACTGATGGACCAGAAGTTCGTCTCGGGGGTGGGCAACATCTATTCGGACGAGGTCCTGTTCGCTGCGGGACTTCGGTACGACCGGATGAGCGACTCGTTGTCCTCGCAAGAGGTCCGGCGTCTGTACCGCGCGATGCGCGAGGTGCTGCAGGACGCCGTGCGCTTCCGTGGAACGACGCTCGACGACGACGCATACGTCGACGTCTTCGGCAAGTCTGGAGACTTTGCCGCGGAGCTGAAGGTGTACGGGCGGAAGGGGCTGGCCTGCCGTCGCTGCCGGACCCCGATCGACACGGTCAAGATCTCCGGCCGCACCAGCTACTTCTGTCCGCAGTGCCAGAGCTGAAGAAGCGCTGGCCGTCCGGGATGGAGGCGAAGCGGGTGCACGTCTACGTATCAGGGCAGGTGCAGGGCGTGTTCTTTCGCGTCGAGACGGCGCAGCGAGCCCGCGAGCTGGGGCTGGGAGGCTTCGTTCGCAACGCGCCGGACGGGAGAGTGGAGGCCGTCTTCGAAGGAGAGCCCGCAGACGTCGACGCGATGGTCGCCTGGTGCCGCCTGGGACCGCCGCTCGCGCACGTCGATGAGGTCGAGGCGGCCGACGAGGCACCCGCCGGAGAAACGAACTTCCGAATCCGGCACTGAATCACACGGCTGAAATTTCTTCCCTTGCTTCCGCGATACGGTGCCGGCCCGTTGCTAGCATCGAACAGCCAATGTTCCTTCGGTCGCTCACCATCCGTGGCTTCAAGTCGTTCGCCGACAAGACCAAGCTCGAGTTCACTCCAGGCATCAGCGTGATCGTGGGCCCCAATGGGTCCGGCAAGTCGAACATCGCCGATGCCATCGCGTGGGTACTCGGCGAGCAGGGGCCGCGCGCGCTTCGGGGCGGGCAAATGACCGACGTGATCTTCGCCGGGAGCCCCGCCCGGCCTCCGCTCGGGATGGCGGAGGTTCGAATTGTCATCGACAACACCGCAGGCCTGATCCCGGTCCCTGCATCGGAGATCGAGATCAGCCGCCTCGTCTATCGGTCAGGGGAGAGCGAGTATCGCCTCGGGGGACGGCCGTGCCGGCTGCTCGACATCCAGGAGCTGCTGTCAGATACGGGCGTCGGGCGATCGCTCCACACGATCATCGGGCAGGGCCAGCTCGACGAGATCCTCACCGCCCGACCCGAAGAACGTCGCCAGTTCATCGAGGAAGCGGCCGGCATCGCGAAGTACCGGCGGCGCCGGGAGCGGGCCGAGCGAAAGCTCGCCGGGATGGAGCAGGACCTCCTGCGCCTGCAGGACCTGGTGGGAGAGCTTCGCCGCCAGCTCAAGCCACTCAAGCAGCAGGCCGAACTCGCCGAGCGGCACGAAGCCTTGACGACGGAGGCCGACGACCTGGCCCGGAAGCTCGCGGCGGCCCGGCTGCGTGAGCTGTACCGCGAACGCGACGTCCGGCGCCCCGGGTGGCAGCGGGCCGAATCGCGGCAGGCCGAGTCGCAGGCCAAGCTGGCGGAGTGCGACGCACAGATCTCTCGGCTGGAAGCGGTACAGCAGCTCGCCGAAGACGAGCAACGCGAAAGGGAGACCGAACACGCCCGCGCCATCGAGGAGAAGACTCGGTCGGAGGGACGGCTTCGCGCGACGATCCGAGCCGAAGCGGAAGTCCGCGAGCGCATCGCTGCGGCGGCCAACCGCTCGGGCCGCCTGTTCGCGCTCCAGGACGAGCTCGGGCGGACGGAGGCGGCGTTGTCAGAGGTGCTCGCCACACTGCTGCAGCAACAGGCGCAGCTGGAGGATGACGAGCGTGCCTTCCAGGCTGGAGAGGCCGCGAGGAGGGACGGCGAAGAGGAGCGCAGGCGGATCGGGGAACTCCGAGCGGCCAGAAGGGCGGAGTCCGACGCGCTGCGGCGGACGCTCCTTGCGCACGAGACCGAGCAGGCCCGGCTCGAAGCCACCCTGGCAGAGCTGAAGATGCGAACGGCCTCGACCGGCACGAGGTCGGCAGAGCTCGGGAGGGACGTCGAACGCCTCTACGCGCTGGAGACGCCTCTTGCCGCGGAGCAGGATTCGCTGAATCGCGACCGCGCGCAGCTGTCACAGCAACTCGCCGACCTGGAGGCAGAGGAGAAAGGCCTCTTGGCTCGCCAGGAGGTCGTGGAGGCCCGGCGAGCGGACCTCGCCGAGTCGGCCGGGGCCTCGTTCCTCAGGAAGCGTGGCGGGAGAGCGATCGGGCTGCTGCGGGACCTGATCGAAACACCGCCTGACCTGGGGGCCGCCGTGCGGGCGGCGCTCGGGCCCTTCTACGACGCCGTGGTCTACGCGAGCCGACACGATGCCGTGGCCGATGCCGCCGCCGAACCCGGCGGCGGGGTGACGCTTGCCGTCGACGCCGGATCCGGGGAGACCGTCCCATCGCTCGACGCCGAGCGAAGCCTCCTTCGCGCCGTCCGGCCGGATCCACGGGTCCGGGGGCTGACCGGAGCGTTGCTCGGCGAGGTCTATGTGGTGAACAGCTTGGCGGAGGCCGAGGCGAAGAACCGGGCGCACCCCCTCGCGCAGTTCGTCACGGAGGCAGGCGCCGTGGTCGGTGCGTCGTTCGTCCGCACCGCGGTTGACCGCGATGGCCGTCTGGAGGAGATTCGCCGACTGTCTGCCGCCCTCGACCGGGAGCTGGCCTCCCTCCGCCGCGGGCTGCGGGAAGGCCGAACCCGACTTGCCGAGCTGACCTCGAGGGCTGAAGACGTGTCGCGCCGTCTGGAAGAGGCCAACCTCGCCATCACCACGTCCGCGGACGAAATGGCCCAGCGCGAAGCCGAGCGGGCCATGCTCTCGCGGGAGGCGGAGATCGTCTCCGAGCGGCTGGCCGCGGTGGAAGCCGCGGCGACGGCGGCGAGGCTGCGGCTGGATACGGACCTCGAGGACCTCGGCGACCTGCCGCCGCTTCCACCGGTTCCCGAGGCTCCCGTCCCCCTCCGTGTCGACGTGGCAGCGCTGCGGCGGGAGCGCTCCCGGCTGGAGGCCGGTGTGGAAGCCACGCGTGTGGAGGTCCAGGCAATGGCGGCGGGGGATCCGATCGCGCTGCGCCAGGCATTGCAGACGGCGGAAGCGGAGCGTACCGAGGCGGAACAAGAGATCACGCGGGCGGAGGACGAGCTCCGCCGGGCCCAAGCCGTGTACCGGGAAGCGACCGAACGCGCCCGAGGGGTTCAGGCCGCGCACACCGATGCGGTGCGTGCGTGGCGAGAGTCTGCCGCGTCGGCGGAAAGGCTGCGAGGGGAGTACGGAGAGGAAGACCGCGCCCGCTACGACCTCGAACATCGTGTCGCCGAGGGTGAGCGGGTCATCAGGGAGGGCCACGGGGCGGACCCGGCCGGCAGTGTGGCCGAGCTGAGCGACGAGGAGACGGTGGAGGAGCTGATCGGCTGTTCGGAGCTGGTGGCCCGACGGTTGGGGCTGCTCGGAAGGGTGAACCTGCTGGCCGGCGGCGAGCTCGAGTCGGTGCAGGAGCGGCACGACTTCCTGATCCGGGAGCTCGAGGATGTGAAGGGCGCGCGCCGTGACATCGAGAGACTGATCGAGGACATCGACCGGAGGGTCGGCGAGGAATTCGGGGTCGCGTTCGCCGACGTGGCCCGGGAGTTCTCGAGTCTGTTCGTGACGATGTTCCCCGGCGGTGAGGGCCGTCTCACGCTGACCGAACCCGACAACCTGTTGGGGACGGGGATCGAGGTCGAAGCCCGGCCCAGCCGGGGACGCGTGAAGCGCCTATCGCTGCTCTCCGGGGGCGAGCGGTCGCTGGCGGCGCTGGCGTTCCTGTTCGCGATCTTCAGGGCCCGGCCCAGCCCGTTCTATCTGATGGACGAGGTGGAAGCCGCCCTCGACGACGTGAACCTCCACCGCTTCCTGGAGGTGGTGAAGGGTCTGGCCCGCGATTCGCAGATCCTCGTCGTCACCCATCAGAAACGAACGATGGAGGTGGCCG
>VAYC01000353.1 GCA_005885025.1 Actinomycetota bacterium
CGGCGAGCCCGAGTTGGTGGTGGCGGCTGCCGGCATCTTGCTTGGTGCGGGTGGCCAACGTCCCCTCCTGTTTGGGGCCCGCTGCGGTTCGGCGAGCCGATTCTAGCAAGGGCTCTTTCATGCCCTACATTTACGGTCGTGCGCCTGGAGCCAGAGGTGGATGAAGCCGTTCTCCAGTTGTGCGCCCAGGTGACGGACGAGCCGCCCGGGCGCATTTCCCTGGGCACGCCACTCGCGGACCTGGCACCGGATTCGCTGGCGTACGCCGAGCTCGCCGTGGCGCTGGACGAGCGCTTCGGGATCCGGCTGGCCGATACCGACCTGGGAGCATTCCGAACCGTGGCCGACCTTGCTGCTACAGTCCGCGCCGAGATGCGGGCCGACCGTCCGCGGATCCCGGCGGGAACGGGGAAGTACCAGCAGGCGGGCAAGGCCTTGGCCGGCTGGTTCATCCGCCTCTACTGCCGGATGAAGGTTCGGGGCAGCGAGCACGTCCCGGCCGCCGGCCCCGTGATCATCGCGGCAAACCACCGGAGCATGTGGGACGTGCCGATCCATGTGATCGCGTGCCCGCGACCGGTCACGTTCATGGCCAAGAAAGAGCTGTTCAAGGGCCCGATCCTCTCGTGGGCGTGGCGGGTTCTGGGCGGGTTCCCGGTGAGGCGGGAGATCTCCGACATCCGCGCCATCGACACGGGGCTCGCGGTCCTGGAGCGGGGGGAGGTGCTGGGTCTGTATCCCGAGGGAAGGCGCAGCCTGAGCGGCGAGATGCTTCCCTTCCTCAAGGGCGCCGCGTGGATCGCGCTTCGGATGGGAGTCACGATCGTCCCCTGCGGCCTGAAGGGAACGGGCCGGCGTCCTCCCGGGGGGAAGCCGCTGATCGGCAAGCGGGTCGAGGTGAACTTCGGCCCTCCGCTTTCGATCGAGCGGGAGGATGACCCCGCGGTTCGCAAGGAGAAGGCCGAAGCGCTCACGGCCCAGCTCCTCGCCGCGATCACGGCTCTGACCTTATGAGGTCCAGGTGAGGGCCCCAGGGGAACACGCGCCAGGGAAGGTTCGTTAGTGTTGATGGGATGAGCGAGCTCGCCAGCGTTATCGATGTCAGCGACCAGACCTTCCAGTCCGAGGTCCTGGAGGAGTCGTTCAGGCGGCCCGTGGTCGTCGACTTCTGGGCTGGCTGGTGCCAGCCATGCCGCATGATCGGACCGGTCCTGGAGCGCCTGGCGGAGGAGCATGGGGGCCAGTTCGTGCTGGCCAAGCTCGACGTGGATGCGAATCCGCAGATCTCCTACACCTTCCGCATCCAGAGCATCCCCGCTGTAAAGGCGTTTCGGGACGGCCGTCTGGTCAGCGAGTTCGTCGGGGCCATCCCGGAGCAGGCCATCCGGCAGTGGCTCCAGCCGCTGCTTCCCTCCGAGGCCGATCGCCTGAGCGCCGAGGGCGAGCGGGCGGAGCGAGAGGGGAAGCCCGAGGAAGCGGAGCACCTATTCCGCCAAGCCCTGAAGTCGGATCCCGGCCACGTTCGCGCGTCGCTCCAGGTGGGTCGGCTGGCGGTCGATCGCGGCGACCTCGAGGAGGCCCGGAAGGTCCTGGAGCCCCTTCGGCCCGACCCTGAGGCCGAACGGCTGCTCGCGGCGATCTCCGTCTCCGAGTGGGCCTCGCCGGACGGCGAGGGACCCCTGGCGGCGGCCGAACGTGCCGCTGCGGAGGGGCGGTTCCAGGAAGCGCTGGAGACCTTCCTGGCGGCCGTGCAGAACGGGCGCGACGAAGAGAAGAAGGCGTCTCGCGAGGCCATGCTCAAGATCTTCGCCGTGCTCGGCGAGGAGGACCCCATGACGCAGGAATATCGGCGAAAGCTGGCAGCCGCGCTGTTCTGAAGTCCGGGCGCACGATCAGGCGACGCGGCCTTTCGTCCTTGACGCCGTTTTGGGTGCCGACTAGCGTGACCAGCTCACCGTGCACACGAGCAGCTCGGCCGGTCTTCGTCTCAGGGGAAAGCGCGCCTCCAACCCGATCCGTTTGATCCAGGTGTCGATCGCCTTGCTGGTGATCACATCGTTGGTACTGCTCGGCGGGCCCGTGGCGGCTCTGCCAGGGGATCTCGATCCCACCTTCGACGGCGACGGCAAGACGACAACAGATTTCGGTCTCGACACGATCGACGGCGGCCGAGCCGTTGCCATCCAGACCGACGGACGGATCGTGGTCGCCGGCCAGGGCGACTATCAATTCGGGGTCGCTCGATACAACTCGGACGGCTCGCTCGACGCGTCATTTGCCGGCGACGGCACCTCGACCGTAGACATGGGGAATGCTTCCATGGCGAACGCGGTAG
>VAYC01000354.1:0-1938 GCA_005885025.1 Actinomycetota bacterium
TTCCAGCCTGGTCCTGGCCACGGTACAGAACAACGTGGGGGTGATCGCGGCCTCGGCTGTGCCGAACGTGCCCGGGAGCTCATTCAAGGTCAACCTGAACAAGGCTCCCGGGACCGGAAAGACCGCCACCGTGGCCTGGTTCGTGGTGAACTGAGGCACGCCGATGGACGAAGGACCTCAGGCTCCGTCAGAGGCGAGTGCGCTCGGCGGCGGCGCATCTCCGTCCACGCCGAGGATCCCCGCCTCCGGGGTCCTCGGTGCGGCTCGAGATCCGGTCGTGATCATCCTGCTGTTGGCGGGGATCTTCGACGGCCTCGCCGGGAACCTCATCCACTCGGTGCTCCTGATCGCCGTCGGCCTCGCCCTCGGTCGCGAGGTGGCGCTCGGACGACGTGGCGGAGCCAGCGTTGCCGGCAATGGGGCGCTCGCCATCCCACCCCCGTGGCCTCCGGTGCTGGCGATCCTGGGAGCCGTCGCCTACGCCGTCATCGTCGGAGCGTTCGGCCGGTACTCGTGGCCGGCCACCCTCGCCGTCGTTCTCCCCGGTTCCGTCGTCCTGATCGTCACGTGGCGCGAAAAGGGCTACCCGCGCCGCGACGTTCCGCCGCTTGACGCGATCGGGGCAATCGCGTGGGTTTCGGCGTTCGTGGGGCTGGCCCTCTGGGAACTTGCCGCGTTGCTGTTGCAGCCATCCCTGACCACGGATTCCGCGGCTCACCCGACCATCAGCGTGCTCACGGACCCGCTCCTGGCCACCCACCCCGGCCGATCGATCGCCCTCCTGCTCTGGCTGGGCCTGGGCTGGTTCATCCTGCAGCGATGAGCAGCCGCGACATCACCGTCCTCGGCTACGCGATCTTCGTCTTGATGGGTGTCGGCCTTCATCTGTGGGGAAGCACGGGACGCTCCCGCATCCCCTCGCTCGGGATGGTGTTCAGCCGCGCCATGCGAACCCGCTCTGGCCGCGTCGGGATCGTGGCGGGGTGGGTGTGGGTGGGCCTGCACTTCTTCGCGCGCTAGCCAGCTACCAGTCCAGGCCCTGCTTCCGCCTGGCCCGGCGCCTCAAGGCCAACCAGAGCCGACCCCGTCCCCGCATGGCGCGCCCCACGAAGATGAGGCTGACGCCAACGGGGATCGCGACGATGTTCAGGATCGGGCCGATGGCCCCGTTCGTGTAGTGGGTCGAGCCGAGAAGGACGTAGAAACCCACGAGCCCGAACACCCACACCAGCGCCCATCCCACCAACGAGACCACCCACCCCGCAACCTTCCGCATCCCAAGAGGAGACTAGGTCCGGGGGGCCCCACACGCCAGCGGCCGTCGGCTCAGCCGGATCGCGAGGCCACCGATAGCCGCCGAGCAGAAGCGGCAGCCGCGTTTCTGGCGGCGGGCGTGGTCAGTACGGTGAGCTATGGATGGGGATGGGGCCACATCACCTTTGCCAAAACGCCCGGGGAGACGGTCGTTGCCTCCGTTGGATACCGGAATGAGGCCCTCATCTTCACGGTGCTCATCTGTCTCGCAGCGATCCTTGTGGGCACGTCGGAGTCGACAGGTTCCTGGCTCAGGAAGCTTTCTCGATCTACAGCGATACCCTCCGTTGCTCTCGCCGGCTACGCCGCGTACGACCTGGCGCAGGAACGATCTCACGCCATCGCCGCGCTTGCCGCCAACACGGCGAAGGGCCATACCCTTCCGCTCGATTCCGTCCGTGCCTTGATCAACGGACAGGTCGCTCTTGGGATGGTTCGGTTCTCCTTCGCCCCTGGGATCTATGTAGCGTTCGTCGCCGCAGCCCTGGGCGCGCTCGGCGCATACCTCGGATGGGATGCCATGTCATCCGAGCCGGGTGGACCGCAACCCGATGCGCACACAGCCTGGGGGTTTCAATCCGCGCAATCCTGGAGTCCCTCGGTTCCCGTTCCGCCCCGAGCTCG
>VAYC01000354.1:1943-4340 GCA_005885025.1 Actinomycetota bacterium
AACTGCGTCAGATCTTGAGGTCAGGCAGCGATGCCTCGACGGCATCGAGCGCCGCGCGGATGGCATCGACCGAGTTCGCGTACGAGAAGCGCAGGTAGCCCTGCCCGCCCGCCCCGAACGCGGTGCCGGACAGGCAGGCCACCCCCGCCTCGTCGAGCAGGAAACTGGCTACCTTGTCGCTGGGCACTCCCAACTGCTTCACGTTGGGGAAGGCGTAGAACGCCCCCGCCGGCTCGATGCAGGTGATCCCCGGGATGCGGTTCAACCCTTCCACGATCACGTCCCGACGCTTCTGGAACTCGTCGATCATGGCCTGGATCGGCTCCCACGGCCCGGTCACCGCGGCCAGGATGGCCCGCTGGCTGAAGGCCGACGTGCATGAGACGGTGTTGATGATCATCCGGATGACAGGTTCGACCAACTCGGGGGGGAACGCGGCGAACCCGAGGCGCCAGCCGGTCATGGCGAAGGTCTTGGAGCAACCGTCGAGCAGGATCGTTCGGTCCTTCATCCCGTCGACGGCGGCGATGCTGGCGTGCTCGCCGCCGTAGCGGATGGCCCAGTACACCTCGTCTGACAGGACATACAGGTCGTGATCCAGCGCGATGCGGGCCAGCGCCTCGACGTCCTCCTTGGTGAGCGCGCTTCCGCACGGGTTGTGGGGCGTGTTGAGCACCAGCAGTCGCGTGCGGTCGGTGACGAGCGAGGCGACCTCGTCCGGATCCATGCGGAACTCGTTCTCCTCGCGGAGTGTGACGGGGACGGGGGTCGCTCCGGCGAAGTTCGCCAGCGACTCGTACATCGGGAACCCGGGATCCGGGTAGAGGACCTCGTCGCCTTCCTGGCACAACGCGAGGATCGCGTAGAACATGATCGGCTTCGCCCCCGGCGTGATGATGATCCGATCGGCCGTGTAGGCAGGTCGGCCGGTTCGGCCGAAGAATTCCCCGACCGCTTCGCGAACCTCCGGGTATCCCGGCGCGGGGTTGTAGTGCGTGAAGCCCGAGCGCAGGGCTTCGGCAGCCGCCTCGGTGATGTGAGCAGGCGTGTCGAAGTCCGGCTCGCCGATCTCCAGGTGGACGATCTTGCGACCCTGGGACTCGAGGGCTCGGGCCTTTGCGAGGACCTCGAACGCCGACTCGGTCCCCAGCCGCCCGATCCGGGCCGCAAGCCTGGCCTGTTTGCCGGTCACAGGGCAAGACGCTACGGCCCGCGGCTCGAACTGGTCAAGCGAAGTTCGGGCTGAGTGGGGCGCGCGGCTCATCAAAGCTTGCACCCGGTTGCCGGGTATCATCCGGCCATCGCCGCCAGCACTGAGGAGACGGATTCCACCAAGCCCTCGTGGACGTTCTTCACGAACCATGGCCTGGTCCTGCTGGCCATCGCCCAGGACCCTCGAGCGAGGCTTCGTGACATCACGGCGAGAGTCGGCATCACCGAGCGCGCAGTTCGCCGGATCATCGACGACCTCGTCGAGGCCGGCTACCTCACCCGATCGAGGGCCGGTCGTCGAAACGTGTACGCCGTGCATGGGGGAAAACCCCTGCGGCACCCCATGGAGCGGCACCAGAAGGTGAGCGAGATGCTGGCCGGGCTCGTTCCCGTCGCCCCCCAGGAATCCCCCAAAAGGCCCTTGCGCCATCGCCGACAGGGACCCTAGGATACCGGCGTTTTCGAACCGGTCTTAAGGTCTCGGAACTACTGAGCGTGTCTTCGGCCGGGAGCCTCCCGTCCGAGGCTCATAGGGCGAAAGGACGGATCCCATGTCGACGAGCACGTCGCGCAACCTCGGCAAGGGCGGGGTCACGGGGGTCGAGTACCAGCACCCGGCGGCGTTTCGGTTCGGGGCGGCGGCGGTGTCGGTCGGTATCCTGCTGCAGCTTCCCTTCTTCTTCGGCGCCAGGGACACTCACTACCAGCTTCATGGGCCCCGGTCGACGCCTGGATGCTCCTCGGGAACTTCCTCGTGGTGGTGGGTGTGGCGGCCGTCGCCTACGGACTGTTCCCTCGACTGTCGGAGGTGAGCCGGGGAGCCGTCTCCAAGATCAAGGTCAGGGCCATGGACGAGGCGCCGATCAGACCGGCGCACGTTGGACTGCTCCTCGTCATGGCGGCGGCCGTCACCATCGACGTGATGAAACCGACAAGCCTCGCTTTCATCGCCCCGGGCATCGCCAAAGAGTACGGGCTCAAGTCCCCGCTCAATCCCACGTCGTCAGGCCTGCCCGTCGCGCTCTACCCGCTCTCCGGGATCTCCGGGACCGTGGTCGGGTCCTTTCTCTGGGGGTGGTTCGGAGACAAGATCGGCAGGCGGGCCTCGATCATGCTGGCCGCAATCCTCTTCATTGCCGTTTCGACCTGCGCCACCATGCCGACCTTCGAGCTGAACCTCTTCAC
>VAYC01000361.1 GCA_005885025.1 Actinomycetota bacterium
CAGATGGCGGTGTCGGGGCGGTACGACGTCGTCGTCCTGGATCTCCTGATGCCGGGGATGGATGGAAACTCGGTGCTCCGCGGGATCATGGAGCGTCGTCGCGACCAGCCCATCATCGTCCTCTCCGCCCTGAGCGATCCCGACTCGAAGGTGGATTGCCTCGACCTCGGGGCCGACGACTACCTCACCAAGCCGTTTTCGCTCGACGAGCTGATCGCCCGGATCCGGGCCAGGCTTCGGGCGGCGGCGCGGACGCCCCCCACCAGGCTCACCACGGGACGCGTGACGCTCGACGTCATCCGCCGAGAAGCTGACGTGGGTTTGGGCCCGGTGCTGCTCGCCGAACGCGAGTTCCTCCTCCTACAGGAGCTCATGAAGCACACGGGACAGACCGTGTCGAAGGAGCGCCTGCTCAATTCGGTGTGGGGATACGACTTCGACCCCGGCACCAACGTCGTGGACGTGTACGTTCGAAGGCTTCGGGCGAAGTTGGGACCGGACCTCATCCAGACGGTCCGCGGAGAGGGATACCGGATCAATGGCTCGTGACCGGTTGCGATCGCTGTTTCGCACGCACTGGATCGAGATCGCCTGGGGGGCCTTCGCCTGCTTCAACTTGGTGGCCATGCTGGTGTTCGGCCCGTGGGAGACCGTCCCGTTCCACTTCATCTGGGTGAGCGTCACCCTGCTGTATGGGTTCCGCGTGTGGAAGGTCCGGTCGACGGCGTGGACGTTGGCCGTGGTGATGCTGGCCACCGGCGCCTTCATCCTCATCGACGTCGATCGCGGCGTGCAACCCCTCGATGAGTTCACCGAGGTTCCCCTGATGGCGGCCATGTTCGTGGCGATGGTCTGGCACGCCCGCCGCAGGCTCTCGGCCATGGAGGAGCTCCAGCGCGTATCGGAGGCCAACCTCGCGCTGCTCGAGCGGGAGCGGCGTTTCATCCAGGACGCGTCGCACGAGCTTCGAACGCCCATCACCGTGGCCCTGGGCCACGCCGAGCTGATCCAGCGAAACGCAGGTGACGAGCTCCTGGCCCGGGACGCTGCCGTCGTCGCGGACGAGCTGCACCGCCTCCGGCGTCTGTCCGAGCGACTGTTGGTCCTGGCGGCCGCCGAGCATCCCGGCTTCTTGCACCGGTCCGAGGTGGACCTGGAGCCTCTGATCGTCGAGACCGTCCGTCGATGGTCCCCCACCCCGAGGAAATGGGCCCTCGGGGAGACGGACGAGGCGACCGTCGACGCCGATCTCGATCGCCTTCAGCTCGCCCTGGACGCGCTGATCGAGAACGCGGTCAAGCACACGGGTCCCGAAGACTCCATCGAGCTAGCCCTTTCCCGCCGGGGCAACATGGCCGTCGTGGTGGTCACGGATACGGGCAGCGGCATCCCGCCAGACGTGCTCGACCGCATCTTCGACCGGTTCGCCCGCGCCGATCCGGCACGGAACCGGGATCGCGGAGGGGTCGGACTCGGCTTGTCACTGGTGAGGGCCATCGCCGAAGCGCACCACGGCTCGGTGCGGGTGCGATCGACCCTCGGGCGAGGCAGCAGCTTCGAGCTGCGCCTCCCGCTGGCGTCCGCCCGGGTCAGGCCGGATCGCGCCGGGGTCGCTTCCCGCCCCGCGGAAACGGTCCCCGGGCAGATCCCGGTGGGCTGATCACGATCACCGTCCTGCGCTCCTGGTCCTTCAATCCCGCGGTCGTGGTCGGGTTGGCCGGCTCGGGGGTCCTCTACGCCCGGGGACTGGTGAGGCTCGGCGACGGTCCGCCATCCGCTCCCTTTCCCCGGGGCCGAGCCGTTTGTTTCTATTCGGGCCTGTCGGTGACCTATCTCGCCCTTCAGTCGCCCATCCACACCTACAGCCATCGCCTGTTCTCGGTGCACATGGTCCAACACCTCCTGCTGATGATGGTCGCGGCCCCCCTCCTGGTTCTGGGGACGCCCATCGTGCTCGGCCTTCGAGCCTGCTCGCCGTCGATCCGGAAGCGGTTCCTCCTCCCGGTGGTGCGCAACCGTGTCGCCGCCTTTCTCTCCAACCCCGTGGTGACATGGTCGGCTTTCACCGTGGTGTTGTGGGCGTCACACTTCACCAACCTGTACGAGGACTCCCTGAGCAGTGAGGCGATCCACGGGCTTGAGCACGTCCTCTACCTGCTCGCCGCCGTGCTGTTCTGGCGGCCCGTGATCGCCCTGGAACCCGGTCCGTCCCGCATCTCCCCT
>VAYC01000362.1:0-553 GCA_005885025.1 Actinomycetota bacterium
GACCAAAGCCCAATGAGGTAGCGCACCCGTGAGGGGTGTTCTGCGTCACAGGCCGAGCGTGCTGAAGCTCACCCTTTCTCCCTCCCCTCCAGCCGTGAGCTTCCCCACACTTCCGTAGTGATCTAGGTCATAAAGCGCAACCGTTGACGCCGGTAAAGACGTCTGGGACACTGCGCATCCAATCCCAGGAAGGAACCGGTCTGGCCGCCGGCGCCACGAAGTTCGGCGGCGTCATGATCCTGGCCATCGTGGTGGCGAAGATCGCCACCCCGAGCATCTCCACGACGGCCCTGTTTGGGGCCATCCCGATCACCCTGGCCCTCCTGGCCGTGGTGGCGTTCGGGGTGGAGACCCGCAAGAAGCAGCTCGAGCGGATCACGGCCGAGGAACTCCAGGTGGAGGTCGTGCCGGCCCGCTGATCCGATCCGGTCCAGAGCGTACGAGGCCGCCGGCGCAGCCGGCGGCCTCTGGCTTTGACGCGGGTCCTTTCCCGAGGGAGGGTGAGGTTCCGCACGGTCGGCCCGTGACGCAGAACACCCCTAAGGGGTGCGCT
>VAYC01000362.1:558-2571 GCA_005885025.1 Actinomycetota bacterium
ACAATGCGCCGCCTTCAACCTAGCTTTATAGTGTCGCACTCGATCTCCGAACGGAGGGTGCCCTGGACGCGGATGTGATCATCGTTGGTGGAGGTCCGGCCGGTGCCGCGCTCGGCACGCTCCTGGCTCAGGACGGCCACAAGGCCATCATCCTGGAGAAGGACATCCACCCCCGGGACCACGTGGGCGAGTCGCTTACACCCTCGACGAACCTGGTGTTCGACAGGATCGGGTTCCTGGACAAGATGAACGACAACGGCTTCATCCACAAGCCGGGGACGGGTTGGAACGCCCCCCGGTCCCCCCTGTGGAAGTTCGTGGAGATCTGGCTCTTCGAGTTCCCGCTCCCGGGAACGCCCCAGCCCTACACGTACAACGTCGAGCGCGACGAGATGGACGCGATGCTGCTCCGCCACGCCCATGAAAACGGAGTGAAGGTGCTTCAGGGCGTCAAGGTGACCAACGTCCTGTTCGAAGGGGATCGGGCTGTGGGGGTCCGTGCTCAGGTGGCCGACGGGTGGGAGCGCGACCTCCGTGCTCGGTATGTGGTGGACGCCACCGGCCGCCGCTGCCAGTTGGCCAGCCAGCTTCGGATGAAGAAGAAGGACCCGAACTTCAATCAGTTCTGCATCTACTCGTGGTTCCGGGGCGTGAAGGAGCCACCGGAGCGCTACCGGGGGTTCACGCTCTTCTACTTCATCGGCCTCAACCAGGCCTGGTCCTGGCACATCCCCCTGAAGGACGGCAAGTTCTCCATGGGTGTGGTGGTGGACAAGGAGGACTTCCAGAAATCCGGCAAGAGCGAGGAGGAGTTCTTCTTCTCCCTGGTCGGGCGGAACCGCACGTTCACCCACGCCATGCAGGATGCTGAGCGCATCCGCCCGTGGTGGATCGAGGGCGACTATTCGTACAAGATCGACCGGTTCGCCGGGCCAGGGTGGCTGCTGGTCGGCGACGCCCTCCGGTTCGTGGATCCGATCTTCTCGTCCGGAGTCGACGTTGCCCTGTTCTCCTCGCTCTACGCCTACGAGACGCTGACCGAGGCCATGCGGACGGGCAACGAGGAGCGTCCGTTCGCCGAGTACCAGCGACGGGTCGAGGCCGGTGTGGATCTCTGGTACGAGCTCATCGAGACTTTCTACAAGCTCCAGAACCTCGTCACCCGGTACGCGTCCAGCCCGCGGTGGCGGGAAATGATCGTTCGAACCCTGCAGGGGAATCCTTACATCCCAGACACCCAGAACCGCGCTCGGACCTTGCTGGACGCCATGCATGACTCCTACCAGAAGGCGCTGGCCGATCCGGGAAATCTCTTGCGGCCATGGGCGATGGACCCCGAGCGGGCCGATCTCCCCAGGTGCCCCCAATGCCTGGGGGTGGTCGACTACATCGCTGCGGAGGGGCTCTACCTGTGCCGAAAGTGTGGCGCCCGACGGGAGACCGCTCCCGAAGAAGAGTTTCTCCAAGCAGTCCCGTTGGACACGTAAGCAGGACTCACTCGAGACGTCCCTACAGAAAGGAAGGAAACGATCGATGGCGACGAGCACGATGGAGCGACCCCCGGAAAAGAAGGCGTCGGCGATCCAGTATCAGCATCCCGCGGCCTTCTGGTTCGGCATCGCGGCGGTGACGGTCGGGGTCATCATGCACTTCCCCTTCTACTACTCCGCGCGTCACCAGCACTACGTCCTCGTCGGCAAGACCCCGGACGTCTCGTTCATGGCGGGCATGGGCCTGATCCTCATCGGGGTGGCGGCCACTGCCTACGGCCTGTTTCCGAAACTGTCTGAGATCAGCAGAGGGTTCGTCTCCAACATCAAGGTCCGGGCCATGGACGAGGCACCGATCAAGCCCGCGCACATCGGGCTTCTGCTGGTGATGGCCGCCGCCGTCACCATCGACGTGATGAAGCCCACGACGCTCGCGTTCATGGCCCCCGGCGCGGCCAAGGAGTACGGCCTGAGGTCCCCACTCAATCCCACCGCCCACGCCCTGCCGATCGCCCTGTACCCC
>VAYC01000357.1 GCA_005885025.1 Actinomycetota bacterium
CGGCCCAGCGCTCCGCCCAGCGCTGCAGCTCCGACATCACGCGCGCCAAGTCCTTGCCTCGATCGGTCAGGCCGTAGGTGATGCACACCGGCGTGGAGGGGGTCACGGTACGCGTCACGATGCCCTCGAGCTCCAGCTCCTTGAGCCGCTGTGAGAGCACGTGGTCCGAGATGGAGCTGATGCCCCCGCGCAGATCGGAGAAGCGCCGGGGGCCCTGGCGCATCGCGTGCACGACCTGCGGCACCCAGCGCTTGCCCACCAGCTCGGCGGCCTTCTGGAAGTGGTTGCAGACGGGGGTTTCCTCATGGGGATCCATGCTCGCATCCTACCCTTGGCACCTTTTCTTCCCTCAAGAATACTCGGCCGCTCAGGAATAGTGAGGTCCTAGGCTTCGGTTAGTGGCGCTGTAGGAGCCACCGCGCCGGGCGGGGGCCGCACACGAGGAGGCACGAGATGGCGCAGACCGCGGTCGTGGGCCGGGAGTACCGAGGGGTGTCGATCCCGCCCCCGGGAACCTACGAGCTCGACCGAGCCCATACGGTGGTCGGGTTCGTGGCACGACACATGCTGTCGAAGGTTCGGGGTCAGTTTACGGAGTTCACCGGAACGATCGAGGTTGGCGACTCGCCGGAGGACTCGCGGGTCGAGGTCGAAGTGAAGACCCAGAGCATCACCACGCACACCGAGAAGCGGGACCAGCACCTGATGAGCGGGGACTTCCTGGAGATCGAGAAGCACCCGGTGCTGACGTTCAAGAGCACCGCTGTGCGGGCGACCGGCGGGACCTCGTTCGAGCTCGACGGCGACCTCACGATCAAGGACCTCACGAGGCCGGTCACCCTCTCGGGGGAGTTCCTCGGGTGGGGGCCGGACATGCAGGGGGAGCCGATGCTCGCCGCGTCGGCCAAGACGACGATCGATCGCGAGGACTGGGGGATGACCTGGAACATGGCGGTCGAGGCGGGCGGCTTCCTGGTGGGCAAGAAGGTCGACCTCGAGATCGAGGTCGAGGCGCATCGCGTCGGCTGAACCTTAAGAAGTTCAAGGAGGAAGCAAATGACCACCGCAATCATCGGGATTGGCAACATCGGGAAGTCGGTCGCGCGGCATCTCGTGGACGGCGGGGAACGCGTCGTCCTGGCGGCCCGTGACGAATCGAACGCGACAGCGCTGGCGAACGAACTGGGCGAACTGGCGAGTGCCACCTCCGTCGAGAAGGCGATCACAGACGCGGATATCGTGGTGTTCGCGGTCTGGTTCGACACGCTCAAGGATCTGATCGCCCAGCACGCAGACCTGCTCAGGGGCAAGGTCGTCGTCGATCCCTCGAACCCGGTCGCGCAGGACACCAACGGCGGGTTCGTTCGGACGCTTCCCGACGGCCGGTCCTCGGGCTCCGTCATCGCCGGGCTGCTCCCCGCCGAGGCTCACTTCGTGAAGGCGTTCGGCACCCTCGGGGCCGAGTCACTGGCCTCGGAGGCCAACCGAACCCCGCGCGCGGCGCTGTTCTACGCGACCGATGACGACCAGGCTGCCGCCGCGATTGAGCGGCTCATCTCGGCAGCCGGGTTCGACCCGGTGAAGGCG
>VAYC01000358.1 GCA_005885025.1 Actinomycetota bacterium
CGGGCGTGGAACGCGGCCCGGGAAGGCGTACCCGAGCTTGTCCGCCCATCCCGCGTAATAGAAGAAGTGGGCGGCGGCCAGGGGCAGGTCGACATCGCGCGACTCCTTGATGGGCTTCCCGCCGTCCATCGACTCCAGCACCGCGAACTCGCGGGAGCGCTCCTGGAGGGCGCGGGCAACCCGATAGAGGAACTTGGCCCGGTCGCGGCCGGGGAGGTCACGCCACGAGGTTTCCCAGGACCGTCGGGCGGCCTTCACCGCGAGGTCCACGTCCTCAGGGCCGGCCTCGGCCACCTCGGCCAGCTTCTCCTCGGTGGCGGGGTTGATCGTGTCGAAGTACCGACCCGACCTCGGCTCGACGAACTCGCCGCCGATGAACAGTCCGTACCGCGGCTTGATCGTGACGATGTCGGTGGCCTCGGGAGCAGGTGCGTACTCCCACGGCCCTGCTCGCTGGGGTCGCCTGTCCTCGCGTCGGTCGAGCTTCTTGGCCATGGGTCCCTTCAGTCGACAGTGAAATAATCGGGGCCCTGATAGGCGCCCGTCCGTTCCTTGTTGATCTGCATCAGCACATCGTTGAGCAAGGTGGATGCGCCGATGCGAAAGCGCTCCGGCGTCATCCAGTGCGGGCCGAGCGTCTCGTAGAGCAGGACCAGGTACTGGATGGCCTGCTTCGATTGGCGGATCCCTCCGGCCACCTTGACGCCGACCCGCCGGCCGGTTTCACGCTCGAAGTCGCGGGCTGCCTCCATCATGCACAGCGCCGACGGGAGCGTCGCCCCGGTGCCGATCTTGCCGGTGGAGGTCTTGATGAAGTCCGTCCCGGCGGCCATGGCCAGCACCGACGCCCTCCGGACCTGGTCGTAGGAGCCGAGCTCGCCCACCTCGAGGATGGTCTTCAGGTGCTTGCCGCCGCAGGCCTCCTTCGACGCCGCGATCTCCTCGAACGCCTGGCGGTAGCGGCCGGACAGAAACGCGGACCGATTCAGCACGATGTCGATCTCGTCGGCGCCCATGCGCACCGCGTCGCGGATCTCGGCGAGGCGTTCCTTCAGAGGAGCCAGCCCGCTGGGGAAGCCCCCCGCCACGCTGGCCACCCTCACCTCGGTCCCCTTCAGCTGGCCGGCGGCCACTGGGACCAGGGAGGGGTAGATGACCACCGCCGCCACCGATGGGACTCCGGGATCGGAGGGGTCCGGCCGAACCGCCTTCGCGCACACCGCGACGACCTTTCCCGGCGTGTCGGCCCCCTCCAGCGTGGTGAGGTCCATGCAACGGATGGCCAGGTCGAGCGCCCACAGCTTCGAGTCGCGCTTGATCGAACGCTTGGCCAGTGACGCCGCCCGCTCCTCCAACCCGACTGCGTCTACGGCCCGCGTCCGCGCCACCAGGCTCGAGGCTTGGGTCGCGGTGAACCCGAGCGGCTCAGGAGCGCCGGCGGTCGTGCGTTCGATGCGGGTGGATTGGGCCGCCACGTGGACCTCTCTCGGTGCGAGGAAGGAATCTATGGTAGTGCAGCCGGCGGGAATGGCCCGGAAGCGTCAGCCGCCGTCTTCCAGTACGTCTGCCACGTGCTCGTGACCTTTCTCCAACGCAACGTCGCGGGCCCTCTTCCCGTCGTCCCGCGCGAGGGAGGGGTCGGCTCCTTTGGCCAGCAACAGCTCAGCGAGGGCTCGATCACCGTTCTCCGCCGCCTCCAGCAGCGGCGTGAAGCCGCCGTGGCTCCGCGCGTCGACGGGCGCCCCTCCCTCCACCAGTGCCTCGACCACCGATCGGTGCCGGCCCGCCACCGCGCTGTGCAGCGGCATGACGTCCATGCGGTTCTTCGACTGCGCAGCCACGTCGGCGCCTCGGTCGAGCAACAGCCGGACTGTCTCCCCATGGCCGAAGAACGCCGCGAGGTGGAGCGGGGTGTATCCGTCTCCCGACCATGAGTGAACGAGGGCAGGATCC
>VAYC01000355.1 GCA_005885025.1 Actinomycetota bacterium
TGAACAGCGACCGCATCTTGCGGATGAACTCGCCGTACGCGCGCTGGCTGGTCACGAACTCCCGGACGGCAGGATCGGTGCCCGGCAGCGGCCTGAGCCGCTCGATCCAATAGGGGTTGGGAAGGAACCGCACGTCGAAGACGAGGTCGGCGTCGCGAGGCAGACCGTTCTTGTAGCCGAACGACACGATCGACACCTGGACCCTGGTCTCGGCCGGCGATCGGGCGAACAGATCCCGCACTCGGTCCCGCAGGTCGTGGGGCGACATTCCCGTGGAGTCGATGATCAGATCGGCGCTCTCCTTGAGCGACTGCATCATCAGCCGCTCCTTGCGGATCCCTTCCACCACGCGGTCGTCGGACGCGAGCGGGTGCCGGCGGCGGGTGGCCTCGTACCGTTTCACCAGATCCTCGTCCGCGGCTTCCAGGAAGAGGATGCGGTACGGGATCCTCTGCGCCTTGAGGTCCTCCAGGCCACGGGACAGCTCGCCGAAGAACACACCGCCTCGCACGTCGGCGACGATCGCCACGCGGGCCGGGCTGCCCGAGGCACCGGCCAGCTCCGCCATCTTGCCGATCAACGCCGGCGGGAGGTTGTCGACCACGAAGTACCCGAGGTCCTCGAAACACTTGGCGGCCTCCGAGCGTCCGGCGCCCGAGAGGCCCGAGATGATCGTGAAGTCGAGGGCGCCGGCGGGTTCCTCCTCGGTGGGCCGCGGGCGGGTGACGGTGGCCATGGTCAGCCCGCCCTCCTGGCCGCCGCCACCAGCTCCGTTGGGGTCGGCGTGGGGTCGGCGGTTCGGCGGAGGCTCTCGCCCCGTGCAGGTGCTCGTAGATGGTCCTGGCCAGGCCCGGGCCGATGCCCGGTGTCTGCTCGATCTCCCCCACTGAGGCTGTCTGGAGCCGGGCCAGCGAGCCGAACCGCTTGAGCAGGGTTTTCTTCCTTGCCGGGCCAACGCCGGGGACGTCGTCGAGCGGCGACCGCAGCGCCCGCTTCGCCCGCTTGGCCCGGTGATAGGTGATGGCGAACCGGTGGGCCTCGTCGCGGATGTGCCGGAGGACAAACAGGGCCTCCGAGCCACGCGCGACCACCAGTGGCTCCGGCTGCCCTGGCAGGTATATCTCCTCGAGCCGCTTCGCCAGTCCGACGGCCGGGATCGACAGACCGGAGTCGGCCAGGACGCGTTCGGCGACGGCCAGCTGGCCGCGCCCACCGTCGACGACGATGAGCGAGGGCGGATAGGCGAATCTGCTGGACCGTCTGCGCTTGCCGGCGGGCGCCTCACCGGCGTCGCCGCCTTCGGTCACCAGCCGCGCGAACCGTCTTCGGAGGACCTCCTCCATGCTGGCGAAATCGTCCTGTCCGAGGACTCCCTTTACCTCGAACCGCCGGTAGTCTCCCCGCTTGGGGAGGCCGTCCTCGAACACGACCATGGAGCCGACCTTGTCGGTTGGGCCCAGGTTGGAGATGTCGTAGGCCTCGATCCGAAGGGGCGCGAGGGGGAGGCCGAGGACGTCGCCAAGCTCGGCGAGCGCGCGGGAGCGGGCGGCGAAGTCGCTGGCCCGCTTGAGCTTGTGCCGGGTGAACGCTTCCTTGGCGTTCTGTGTCACCATCCGGAGGAGGCGCCGGCCATCCCCTCGAGCCGGGACTGCGATCCGGACGCGGCTGCCCCGGACCGCGCTGAGCCACTCCTCGAGCAACTTCTGGTCGGAGGGCCAGGCCGGGACCAGGATCCGGGGCGGCACGTCGTCGCGCTCCATGTACATCTCGCGGAGGAACGAAGACACCAGACGCGGGAGGTCGATGTCCTCTACCTTGTCCACCACCCAACCCCGCCGTCCCATCACCCTCCCCCGCCGGACGAAGAAGACCTGCACCGCGGCTTCGAGGTCATCTTCCTCGACACCCACGACATCCAAGTCCTCCTGCCTCGCAAGGACCATCTCCTGGCTCTCGATGGCCTTACGGGCGGCGCGCAGCTGGTCGCGCAGCTTGGCGGCGCGTTCGAACTCGAGGAGATCGGAGGCCTGGCGCATGTCGGTCTCCAGGCGCGTCAGCACCGGTCGGTAGTTGCCGCCCAGGAAATCGGCCATCGACAGGGTGAGCTCCCGGTATCCCTCCTCTGTCACGCCGGTCGTCGAGGGGACGCAGGGACCCGCGCACCGGCCGATGTCGTAGTAGAGGCAGGGGCGGCCGGCCCGGGCCCGCTGATCGAAGAAGGCGTTCGAGCAGGTGCGGACGGGGAACACGCGGGTCAGGGCGTCCAGCGTCTCCCTGATGGCGTAGGCGTGGCCGTAGGGGCCGAAGTAGCGCACGTCCTTCCGCCTCGGCCCCCGCATGACCCTGGCCCGAGGCCACTTCTCCCCCACCGTCAGTGCCAGGTACGGATAGGACTTGTCGTCGCGGTACCGGACGTTGAACCGAGGACGATGGGACTTGATGAGGTTGTACTCGAGCATCAGGGCGTCGACCTCGGTGGTAGCGACGATCCATTCCACCGCGGAAGCCTGCTCCATCATGGCCTCGGTGCGGGGATGCAGCGGCCGACCCCAGTAGGACGCCAGGCGCTTGCGCAACGAAAGGGCCTTGCCCACGTAGACGGCCCGGCCGTCCGAGTCTCGGAACAGGTAAGCGCCCGGAGCGTCCGGGATCGAGGCGCTCTCAGGACGAAGGACACTCATGGTCTCTCGATGGCCAATTCTAGGCCGGGCGCCGCTGACGCCGCCGATTCGCTACACGAAATGCGCAGACCGGGCGGTGGATTCGGGCACGAGGGGGCGGCCTGGATCAGGGCTTCGCGACGACGAAGGTGCCGGTCATCGTGAGCGGGTGGAAGTCGCAGTGGAAGAAGTACTGGCCAGGCTGGAGTGCCTTCACCTGGTAGCTCTGGGTCTGCCCGCCCGAGACCGGCTGGCTTATGGTCCCGCCCCCCAGCTGGTTGGTCGCGGAGGAGTCCGTGAACAGCGCCCAGTTGTGGATGTTGGGTGGGTCGTTGTTGGCGAAGTCGACCTCGAAGGCCTTTCCCGAGGCGACCGCCAGGCACGATTTGTCGAATCCGTTGGCCGCCGCTCCTGCTGGGGCGACGATCTGAAGGGTGGTGGAGGACCCGCTGGGCTGGCAGGGAGGCGTCGAG
>VAYC01000363.1 GCA_005885025.1 Actinomycetota bacterium
CGATGATGAGCACGATGCCGGCCAGAACCCCACCGCGGAGCAGCGTCACGATCCCCGCGATGACGAGGATCGCAGCGATGATCCATAGGAGCGAGGCGGCGCCGCTGGTCATGGCGAGAAGCGCAAGCATCGCGGTTTCCCCTTCCTGGTCGATATCTTCGGGGCGTCCAGTCTCTGCAGGACCGCCCTAAGGGGTACCCATCCAAGCACCACCACAATCCCCAGGATCAGCGCCGCGCCCCGCTGGTCCTGGACGCAGGTCGTTTACGTACATCTCGGTAGATGTTCTCCTTGAGGGTCCATCGCCGCATCACCGTCTGTGCGCTGGTCGTTCTGGGCGGTGCCTCCACCGCCCTGATGGTTCTCCGAGACGGCGGGGATACGAAGCTGTCCACCTCCTTGGAGGCCGATCTGGGTCAAATCCGGGCCAGGCCGACGATCAGCCGCATCGACCTGAGCGGCATCCCGGTTCGTCGGCCCTTGGCCGCGTACGGCGCCCTCTGGACGATCGTGGAGGACCGAGCGAGTGGATCTCGCCCGCTCTATCGAGTCGATGCCCACACTGGTGCGATAAGCCGCGTTCCGTTCGGAAGGGTCAAGCCTCAATACCTGACTGCAGGCTTGGGGGCCATCTGGGTGGCGGGGTGCCCGCACGAGGAGCCCACGACGAACTGCTCTGATGGAACCGTATATCGCGTCGATCCGGCGACGGCCAGGATCACCGATCGTGTGGAGGTCGGCTCGAACATCACGTCGCTGGCTGCGGACGATACCGCGGTCTGGGTTGGGAAATGGACGTACGTCAACAACGTGCCCCAGCCTGGATCCTTGCTTCGTCTCGATCCCCAGACCCTGGCCCTCCGACGCTATTCCCTCCGGGCGCTGAGGACAAAGAGGCGTCCACCATGCTGCATCCGCATGCTCGCTGCCGGCCAAGGGGCAGTCTGGGTCCTCTTCGGTGACGATTCCAGGCTCGTCCGCTTGGACCCGAAGACGGGGGTCCTCGCTCAGCTCGACGCTTACGGCAGCGAGGTCAGCATGGGCGAAGGCGCCGTCTGGGTGGAAGGACGCACCACCCGCCTGCCGTCACCGGCCGTCGAGGGCACACTGCGTATCGATCCGGCCTCGGGTCAAGTCCTGAGCATTGGGCCCGTGGCCGCCTCGATCACCGCGGGCAACGGAGTGGTCTGGGTGGCCGAGACATCTCGCGACACCAACGACCGGATCCTGAAGCTCACAAGGCTTGACCCGGCCACCGGACAGCAAACCGGTCAGCCCATCTGGGTTGAGGCAGGCCCGCCCCGGATCGATTTCGCGGGTCTGCCCTTCGGCTGGCGAGTCCAGGTCGCACATGCATCTGGCGTCCTGTGGATAACTGTGCCCGACTCCTACGAGGCGATTCGGATCACCGCGGCATGATTTAACAGCCGCGTAACCGGACGGACTCCCAAAGCGCTTAGGCTGAGACCGCGGAGGACGCAGGAGGACCGAGCCCGTGGCGCTGTCCAACGAAGCCGAGTTCGCTCTTCGGACGGTCGAGGAGCGGGGTATCAAGTTCATCAGACTGTGGTTCACGGACGTCCTGGGATTCCTGAAGTCGATCGCCATCACCTCGCAGGAGCTGGAGGCCGCGCTCACCGAGGGGATCGGATTCGACGGGTCGGCCATCGAGGGATTCGCCCGGATCCAGGAAGCGGACATGGTGGCCAAGCCGGACCCCTCCACGTTCCAGACGATCCCGTGGCGTTCGGAATCCCAGGTAGCCAGGATGTTCTGCGACGTCTACGACCCCGACGGCACGCCGTTCGACGGCGATCCGCGTAACGTCCTGAAGCGCCAGCTCGCCCGCGCCGCAGACCTCGGGTTCACGTTCTACGTCGGGCCCGAGCTCGAGTACTTCTACTTCAAGAGCTCCG
>VAYC01000359.1 GCA_005885025.1 Actinomycetota bacterium
CGAAGGTTGCCCAGGTCCAGGACGAGGTGGGTCTCCGGGAGGTGGTCGTCGGCAAGGTCACGGACTTCATGCCGTTCCCCATCAACCTGCTCGCTCCGATCAGGATGCGGAAGGAGGCCCGCAAGCACGGCGAGCCGTGGCCACCGGTCCCGGCCGGGGCCAAGGTTCGGTGGTGGAAGGAGCTCATGGCCGGCAGCTACCCGCGCTCCCCGGTGGCCCAGGTCGACGCGCGGACCGATGTGGCAGGCCTCATCTACACGGGCGGGACTACCGGCCTGTCCAAGGGCGCCATGCTGACGCACCACAATCTGATGGCGAACACGATGCAGGGTGCGGCGTGGTTCCCCGACATCCGGGACGGCCGGGAAGGTTTCATGTGCATCATCCCCTTCTTCCACTCCTACGGGATGACGGTCGGGATGAATGTGGGGATCTACAAAGCGGCCAAGCTCGTGCTGATGCCGCGCTTCGAGCTCGAGCCCACGCTCAAGGTGATCCAGAAGGAGAAGCCCACGCTGTTCCCCGGTGTCCCCCGCCTGTATATCGCCATCAACGAATCCCCCTTGGCGCCGAAGTACGACTTGACGTCCATCCGCGCGTGCCTGTCGGGGGCGGCGCCGCTCCCCCTCGCGGTCGCGGAGAGGTTCGAGGCGATCACCGGCGCGAAGGTGTGCGAGGGCTACGGCCTCACCGAGGCCTCGCCCATCACCCATGCCAATCCCATCTATGGCAAGCGCAAGGAGGGGTCGGTCGGCCTCCCGATCCCGGATACCGATTGCCGGATCGTGGACCTCGACGACTGGACCAGAGAGGTCGGGCTCGGCCGGGAGGGCGAGCTGGCCATCTCGGGGCCTCAGGTCATGAAGGGTTACTTCAACCGGCCGGAAGAAACCGCCGCCATGATCAAGGAGGATGAGGACGGGACGCGCTGGCTGCTGAGCGGGGACATCGCCAGGATGGACGACGAAGGGTATTTCTCCATCGTCGACCGGAAGAAGGAAATGATCATCGTGTCCGGTTTCAAGGTGTTCCCCACCGACATCGAGCAGGTGATCTACCGGCATCCCAAGGTGCAAAAGGTCTGCGTGGCCGGCGTCCCGGACCCGACCACCGGTGAGGCCGTGAAGGCGTACATCGTCCTTCGAGAGGGCCAGACCGCCACCCCCGAGGAGATCATCGAGTTTTCCCGGAGCGATGAGGCAGGCCTCTCCGCCTACAAGATCCCCAAGCTCGTCGAATTCCGCGACTCTTTGCCCGAGACGCTGGTCGGGAAGGTCCTCCGCCGCGTCCTCACGCAGGAGGAGAAAGAACGGGCAGCCGCTGGCACCGGCTGAGGCGTTAGCGGCGGCGGTGTTCGCGGACCAGCAAGATCCATGCCCCGAGCGAGACCACGATGCCGGCCACCACGATCGAGGCGAGCGCCGCGATCATCAGGTCCTCGCGGTCGTAGGCCAAGAGAGCGATCGTTCGGAGCACGATTCGGCATTGTCGCAGCCTACGGGCCGGATGACCCGGATGATCCCAGGGCTGCCCGCTTCGCTTCGATCCGGCGTTCGGCCTCCAGCCGCTCGAGGTCGACCCGGCTGTGGTCCACGAACCGCATCGCCTCGGCGATCGCCCGGTGCCCGGCTCCCTCGGCGATCAGACGATGCATCTGCTGGGAGACGCGCCGATACACGGGATGCCCTTGAGGTGTGGTGCGAAGCTCGATGAGGTGCATGGCCTCGCGCGCGTTGAGGTCCAGGTAGAAGCGGACCTTGTAGGCCATCGGGACCGCGTACTGGGCGGCCGGACCCAGGCCGGCGTCCACCATTGCCTCGTGCAGCCCGGCGGCCTGGTGCATGACTGCCTCCCAGTCCTCCAGGATGCCTGCCGCCTCGATCTCCGGAGGAAGCTCGAACCCGAGCGAGGTACCGAGTGATTGCCACTCGATGGTGAGGAGCCGGTGGCGCTGGAGGTCGCGGAAGGCCCCGTAGTCACACACCACGTCGAAGCGATAGGAGGTTCGCTCGAAGGCCCTCCCCGGCTTGTGTCGGCGATTCCGCCGATCTCCCACGTAGGCGGCGAGCACACGGGCTCTCTCCTGCGTGGTCATCTTCGAAGCGGCGTTGAGGAGCTGGTCGTCGGCGAGGCTGCTGGCCGCGTAGAGCGCGGCGGCCACGACCTTGACCTCTCCGTCCGGATCGAAGTCGGTGAGCACGACCTCCGGCCGCACCTCGGGGTCCATGGCTTGCAGCAGCTCTCTGCC
>VAYC01000002.1 GCA_005885025.1 Actinomycetota bacterium
GGCCACGTCGGGCCCGCCTCCGCGAACCACGGTGATGTCCAAGGCGTCGACGCGAACCTGCTGGAGGACGATCACGCCACGGTCCGCCGCAGCAAGAGGGCCAGCGAACGTCGCCTTGACCGGATTGATCTCGCGCTCCAGCCGCTCCAGCGTCCAGTCCCCGCCTTTCTCGATCTTCACGGGGACTCCGGGCAACGGGATGATGTAGCCGAACCCCTTGGCATCGCCCGCGAACCGGAACCCCGTCACGTAGTGTTCGTAGCCGGCGTGCCACGCGGAGAGCGTGGTGGCCTTCCTGAGGACCTCGGCATGGCCGGGCGCGACCAGTCCTCCGCAGGCAAGGGCGGTTCCGGCACCGAGCACGAGCAAAGCCATCATCAGGACAACGATCGAGAGCAGCCGCCGCGTCATCGCGTGCCCCTTTCCTGGGTCCCGGGGATCGTCCCCCACTGATTGCTGGCTTCGACGGATGCTCGGTCCCCACGGTTCCCAACCTCCAGTTGTCATCGGGCCGCCCCGTCGGCCACCCTGTGGTCCGTGCCTGCCTCCGCCAACCCGGTGCGAGCCGCGGTCGTCGACTTCGACGGGACGATCTGCGAGCACGACGTGTCCGAGGAGATCCTGCGGGCCTTCGCCACTCCCGAATGGATGGACATCGACATCCGGTTCCAACGCGGAGAGATCGGGTCGCGGGAGTGCCTGATCCGGCAGGGAGCCCTCCTGGAGGGCACGCGCCGGGACATGCTGCGGTACGCCCTGGACCGCTACGCGATCGATCCCACTTTCGCTCCGTTCGTCGCATGGGCCCAGGACGTCGGCATCGAGGTCGCCGTGGCCAGCGACGGGCTGGGCTTCTACATCGAGCCGATGCTGCGCTCGGCGGGCGTGGCGGGGATCAGCATCCTCACCAACGAGGTCACCTTCGTGCCCGGCGAACGGCCCTCGTTCTTCCTCCCCAACGCCCACCCGGTCTGCGTGGGATGCGGCACCTGCAAGATGCAAGCCGTCCTGTCTCGCCGCGATCGGTTGGGACCGGTGGCCTTCGTCGGCGAGGGACACTCGGACCGTTACGGGGCGCTGTACGCGGACGTGGTCTTCGCCAAGAAGCACCTCGTAGACATCTGCCGGGCCGACGGAGTGACCTTCCACCCGTGGGAGACGTTCGACGACGTGCGAACCGGTTTGGAGTCGTTGAACGGGAGCCCCGAGTGGACAGGGCCGGAGCGCTGTCCGGGCTGGAAGACGCCCTAGTCCTCGGCGAGGGTGTTGCCGAGCCAGCTCTCGTACAGCGATGCGTAGACGCCTCCGGCCGCGACCAGATTCGAGTGGACGCCACGCTCCACGATGCGGCCCCGATCGAAGACGAGGATGAGCCCGGCGGCTTCCGCGGTCGAGAGCCGGTGCGCGATGGTGACCGTGGTTCGGCCCTCGGACAGGCGCTTCAGGGCCTCGCTCAGGGCCCGCTCCGTCTCGGGGTCCACCGCGCTGGTGGCCTCGTCGAGGATCAGCAGGCCCGGGTCGGCGATCTGCGCGCGCACCAACGCCACCAGCTGGCGCTCGCCCACCGACAGGCTCTCCCCGCGCTCGCCCACCTTGGTGCTCAACCCATCCGGGAGGCCTCGGACCCACTCGCCGAGCTCGAGGGCATCGAAGGCGCCCTCGATGTCGGAATCGGAGGCCCCCGGCCGCCCGTACCGAACGTTGTCCCGGACTGTCGCGTCGAAGAGAAAACCGTCCTGGGCCACCATCCGGATGGCCCGCCGCCGAGAATCGGGCGCGATCTCTCGGAGGTCGAGGTCTCCGATCACGATCCGCCCGGCGGTGGGATCGGCAAGACGACACAGCAGCTTGGCAAACGTGGTCTTGCCGCAGCCGGTCTCACCCACGATGGCAACGTGGGAACCCGCTGCCAAGTCGACGCCGATCCCGCGAAGCACCATTCCTCCGCCGTCCTGATAGGCGAACTCGAGACCTTCGGTCCGAACCGACAGGGCTCGATCGGGGAGGGCCGTGCCGGGCGAGGGTTCGACCAGGTCGACCGGGATCTCGAGCACGCCCAGCACCTTTCGCCAGCCGGCGATGGCGGTCTGCGTAAGGTCGAAGGTCTCGGAGAGCTCGGACAGCGGCTGCACGAAGAGGCTGGCCAGGAAGAAGAACGCCACCAGATCGCCGAACGACAGGCCCCACCGAGGGCCGAACGTCACGCCGACCGCCAGCACCGATGCGACCGCGGCCGCCCCGAACAGGTCGGCCATCGGGAAGATCGTGGCCTGGAAGCGCGCGCCGTACATTTCGGCCTTGTACCGGCGGCGGATCGCTTCCTTCAGTCGCCGGTTCGTTCGTTCCTCCAGACCGTAGGCCCGGACCACTGCCGCGCCCATGAGGCTCTCCGAGACCGCCGAGAGCGTGTCGCCAACCCGCGTCCGCACGCGGTCATAGGCGCGCAGCATCCCCTTCTGGAGCATCCGGAGCACCAGGAAGAGCGGCGACACGGCGAGCAGGACCACCAGCGCCAGCTGCCACGAATAGACGAACATGGCCACGGCGGTGCCGAACATGAGCGCCGTGCTGGTGATCCACGACATGCCGCCCCACTCGAGGAACTGCCCGATCGTGTCGACGTCGGCCGTGACTCTTGACACGAACGCCCCGCGCTTCTCTGCGGTCTGGGCGGCGATCGACAGCTTGTGGATGTGGTCGAACGCCCGGACCCGCAGCGTCGCCAAGGAGGTCTCGCTGGCCCGGACCAGTCGCCGATAAGTGGTTCGCCCGGCCACGTAGACCAGCCCCACGGCACCCGCCGCCACGGCGCAAGCCCCGTAGACGAACCGCGGCCGGAAGCCTGCCGGCCCATTCAGGCCGCGGTCGAGGATCTGTTGGACGAGGATGGGGATCAGCAGACGGCCGGCGGTCAGCGCCATGGCCAGGCCCAAGGTGTATCCCAGTCCCGCACGCAGCTCGGGCGTCTCTCGCAAGCCCCGGCGAAGGAGGCGGATGGCGCCCTCGATCTGGGGAAGATCTTCGGCGGATGGCTCGACCTCGCTGGGCGGAGGTCCTTCGCGCCCCCCGGGCGGCACAGCCTCCTCGAAGGCCACGGGCTCGTCCCGGCTTCGCCGGAAGGTCCGATCCAGCGCCCTGGCCAGGCGAGACCGCTCGCGCCCCTGGGGATCCCCATTGCCTTGCGAGCCTTGTCGCCCCACGGTGGTCCTCGGGTCGCTCATGCCGCCCCCAACTCGTAGGCACGGACCATGGCCTCGTACGCGGGGTGGCTCAGCAGCTCGTAGTGCGTACCCTCCGCGGCGACCCGCCCGCTCTCAAGGAACAGGACACGGTCGGCGAGAGCGATCGTGGAGACCCGATAGGCGATGACGATCAGCGTGGCATCGAGCTCGTCCCGAAGTCCCTGCAGGATGGCCGCCTCCACCGTCGGGTCGACCGCCGACGTCGCGTCGTCCAGGATCATCAAACGCGGCTTGCGAACCAGCGCTCGGGCCAGTGCCAGCCGCTGGCGTTGGCCGCCGGAGACCGTGACCCCGCGCTCACCGAGCACAGTGTCGTAACCCTTGGGCAGCTCCTCGACGAACTCTTCGGCCTGGGCCAGCCGCACGGCCCGCCGCATGTCGGCCTCGGAGACCGCCAGGTCCAGCGCGATGTTCTCCCGCACCGAGTTCGCGAACAGGAAGGTCTCCTGGAACACGATGGCGGTGTCGCGGCGCAGGGCGACAGGGTCCACGCGGCGAAGGTCCACGCCTCCGAGTCGGATCGAGCCCGAGTCGGGGTCGGCCAGCCGGACCAGCAGCTGGGAGAGGGTGCTCTTGCCCGACCCCGTTGGGCCCACCAGCGCCACGGACTCGTTCGGGGCGAGCTCGAAGGACACGCCTTCCAGCACGCGATTCGCTTCATAGGAGAACGAGACGGACCGAACCGACACGCCCAGGGGTCCCGTGGGGAGGTCCACGCCTTCCACCGCGGGGGGAAGCGTCACCGGTTCCGCGAACACCTCTTCCAGACGCTCCCGTCCCACCACGGCGCGGGGCACATCGGAGAGAACGAACCCGATCAGGCGGAGAGGGAAAGCGAGCAGCTCGAACAAAGACACGAACTGCACCAGGGTTCCCACGGTGATGGCGCCCGTGGACACCCGCCACGAGCCAACCGCGATCAAGACGATGATCCCGAGTGCAGGGATGGCCTCGAAGACCGGCTCGAATGCGGCCCGCAGATATCCCATGCGGATGCGGTCGTCCCGGAGGGCTTGGGCCTTCTCGGCCAAACGAGCCACCTCTGCACGCTCCCGGCCGAGGGTCTTCACCATCAGCGCGCCGTCGATGCTCTCGTGGGCGACCGAGGAGACCTCGCCGATGCGCTCCTGGGCGCTGGTCGCCGGCTCCTCCACTTTCCGCGTGTAGTACCGATTGATCACGGCCAGGCCGGGCAGGACGGTGACTCCGATCACCGCCAGGAACGGGTCGGTGACGACCAGAGCGATCGTGGCGAACACCACCAGGAGGATGACGGCGAGCGACCACGGGAGCGGGTGGATGACCTCGATGGCCGCGGTCACGTCGGCCTCGGCGTGCGCCATGAGCTCGCCGGTGGGCCGGGCCCGGTGATAGGCGAGGGGGAGCTGCTGATAGCGGTCCACGACGCGGGTGGTCAGGGTGGCCCGCATCCTGCTCCCCGTCATGCCGGCGAAGTACCGCCGGGTGATGATGCCGCCGGCCCTGAACACGCCGACCGCCATGATGGCCACCACGCCCCACGCCACGGTGCTGCCGCCGACCCCAGTCTTGAACGCCGGGACCAACACGTGGTCGGTGACGCGGCCCAGCACGATCGTGCTGGCCACAGTCATGCCCGCGTACACGGTCGCGCCCGTTACCGCCGTGGCGAACGGCCACGGGTGGGTGGCGATATAGGAGCCGATGACGCGCAAGCCGCGCGCGAAGACGCTGCGCTTTTCCTTCACGAGAGCTCTAGCTTTCTGCGCCCAGGCAGGAACCACATGGGCGCGCGTAACGAGGGACCTGACGACCCGGCCGGCGGCTTGGCCATGATAGCCGGTCCACTCTTCTGGTGCCAGACGGCCTCTTGACGGTCCAAGGGTTCGAAGTATACTGGAATCGTTCGAGAAATCTGGAACCAAGGAAGAGGGGGGCGACCGTGCCGGTTCGCGATCTGACGGGGAGGGAGCAGGCCTACGGTGTCCACGTCGAGGTGGGGCTCGCGTACGAGTTCCTGATCACGCTCACCGCTTTCGGGCTGCCCAGCGAGCACCCGACGTACGAGGTGGGCCCTGACTGGTTCGAAACTGTTCGAAAGCGGGCTTCCAAACCGTTGCTGCAAGCCCTGGACGGGATCGGGAACGAGGCAGGCAAGGTCTGGGTGAACCTCGTCGGTTTGGCCACCACCTCGCCGGCGACCAGGGATGTCCCTTCGTTCCTCCGGCGGGTAGAGGCCCTCGAGCCGCTCGAGCTCAGGTTGTACCTGCTCGGCTTCCACGTCCCCCACTATCAGCAGTCCATCAGCCGGGACGTCCTCTACCGAGCCGCCGAGGGCGACCCCGTGGCGCGGGACCACCTGCTCGAAGATCGCTCCTATTTCGGAGGCCACGCCGAAGCCACGCTCGGCCCCCTCCTCCGGCTCACCCCCGAACAGACAAGAGCTGTCGCGATGGATGGCATGCACCGCTGGTACGAGGAGGTCTTCCGGTCGCGAGAGGAGGAGCTGGAGCCGGTCCTGCTGAGGGACGCCGAGGCCAAGCGCACGCTACTCGCCACGATGCCGCCCGATCAGGTCATCGAGGCCGCGAGCGGGGTCCAGTTCGTGGCCCATCCGTGGATCCGCCAGGTCTACCTGATCCCCCAGCTCACGACCCGGCCATGGGTGTGGCTGGCCGAGCACGACGACGCAAGGCTCTACTGCTACCCCGTCGCTGATGAGAGCCTCGGGGCCGGCAAGTCGGAGCCTCCGGGGCGCCTGGTCCGCTTGCACAAGGCGCTCGGCGATGAGAAGCGGCTTCGGATGCTCCGCGAGCTCGCCACGTCGAGCGCCACGTTGCAGGAGCTGGCCGATCGCTTCGGCCTCCCGAAGTCGACCGCCCACCATCACCTGGCGATCCTTCGCTCTGCCGGGTTGATCCGGGTGTCCTCGGACGAGGACCACCGTTACAGCGTGCGGCGAGACGTCATCCCCGAGATGTCGTCGCTCCTCACCGCGTACCTGGGTCCGGAGGAGCCCCAGCGTGCCCGCGAAGCATGAGAGGTGGCGTGGACGGGCGGACGCACGACGGGGACTCAGCGAAGGAGAGGTAGGGGGAATCCGATGAGGTACCAGCTGCTGGGCCGGAGTGGGCTCCGCGTCTCCGAACTCGCCCTCGGAACCATGACGTTCGGCGAGGATTGGGGATGGGGGGCGTCCGAGGAGGAGAGCCGTCACATCTTCGAGCGCTACGCCGAAGCCGGGGGCAACTTCGTCGACACGGCCAACAACTACACCAACGGCACCAGCGAGCGGTTCGTCGGCCAGTTCGTCGCCCCCGACCGCGACCACTTCGTGGTGGCTACCAAGTACACGCTGACCGATCGGAAAGACGACCCGAACTTCGGGGGGAACCACCGGAAGAACCTGTGGCGCTCCCTCACCGACAGCCTGCGCCGCCTGGGCACGGACTATGTCGACTTGCTGTGGCTGCACATGTGGGACGGGATGACGCCGCTGGAGGAGGTCCTCCGTGCGATGGATGACCTGGTCCGAGCCGGCAAGGTGCTCCACGTGGGATTCTCCGACACTCCGGCGTGGGTCGTGGCCAGAGCCGTGGCCATCGCCGAGCTGCGAGGGTGGGTTCGGCCCGTGGCCGTCCAGCTTCCTTTCAGCCTGGCCGCCCGCTCGCCGGAGCGGGAACTCTTGCCCATGGCGAGGGATCTGCAGCTCGCGGTCACCCCGTGGGGATTGCTCGAAGAGGGCGTGCTGACCGGGAAATACCGGCGAGAGTCCGACGAGCCACGCCGGAACCGGTCGGCCGGAAAACGCGTCATGGCCCTGGGCGACGCCGTGACGGGGCTCGCCGAGGAGATCGGCCGGTCACCGGCGCAGGTGGCGATCAACTGGGTCCGCCAGCAGCCGGGGACGATCATCCCGATCATCGGGGCCCGGACAGAGACGCAGCTGAAGGACAGCCTGGGCTGCCTGGACTTCGAACTCACGCAGGACCAGCTCAGCCGGCTGGCAGAGGCCAGCCCCATCGATCTTGGTTTTCCGCGATCGTTCCTGGAGTCAGGGCACGTCCGGGAGCTGATCTTCGGGGAGACCTACGACCTGATCGACCGCTGACCAGGGCGGGTCAGGCGTCGCCGAGCAGCAGTTCCGCATGCCAGGGACGGTACGGCACGGCCCCGGGCGATTGCTTCCACTCCGGCGGAGCATTGAGCTCCCGTAGCCAACGAAGGGCTTCGTCCCGGATCTCTTCGCGGCATTTCCGGCACCATCGGCCGTTCCCGCAACCGCCGTGCTCCTCGAGCACGACGAGCGCTCGGTCGGGGTGGACGCGAGGTTCCTGTCCCACGGGCCGAGCAGGGCGCGCCGGAGCGATAGCCGTCGACGCCGGGGCCGGGGCCACGCTCGAGCGGGCCGGCCCTTGCGGCCAGACACCGTCGACCCAGGCGGCCGAGCTCTCGCTCGTGCGAGGCTGGATCGCCACGGCTCCCGGGTGCTCGTTCATACGGCCCTGATGATGGGTCACCCGGCGAGACCGGCCCACGGCCGAAAGTCTGCAACCCTCTCGTTCGAAGGCTCTAGCCGGACCCCGGCCGGAAGCCGTGGCCCTCTCTCGTCTCGCGAGGTCGGCAGGAGCTCGTTTCAGGTGATCGCGTACACGAAGTCGGCGAGCTGGCCAAGATTTCGAGCTTCAAATACCCCATGGCAGCTGCCCGCGTAAGCCTCCACGATCGAGTCGGCGGTGTTCCAATCGCGTCGCGGCTCGGGGTTCAGCCAGAACACCTTCCGAGCTCGTTCCTGGATCAGGCGCAGGGCGTCCAAGCCTGGTGGGCGGTAATTGTTCCGGCCGTCGCCGGTGATGATCACGGTGGCCCGGGGATCGAGATCCGCGTAGCCATATCGGTGCCAGAATCGGCGGAAGACGTTTCCGTAGTCGCTGTGTCCGTCGCCCGAGATCACGCCCGTGTGGTAGAGCAAGTTCCGAGGAGCCAGCCAGTCGCTGTTCCCATCGAAGCGATCGGTCACCTCGTCGATGCCGTCGACGAAGGCGAAGAGCCGTATCCGGGAGAACTCCTCCTTCATCGCATACAGGAGCGACATGGTGAACCGGGCGAACTCCGACACCGCCCCCGAGATGTCGCACAGGAGATACAGGTCGGGCTTCGACGCCTTGGGGTAGCGGAACGCCGGGTCGAGTGGGACACCCCCCGATGACAGTGACCTCCGCATCGTCCGCCGGAGGTCGAGACGCCCGTGGCGGCGGAACCGGCGCCGCCTGGCGATCCTCGCCGCGAGCTTGTGCGCCAGCGGACGGATCGCCTCCCGCATCTGGCGAAGCTCGGCGGGAGAAGCGGACAGGAAGTCGACGTCCTCGATCCGGCGGTCGTGGAACACGTCGGCGGCCGCCGGCGCTCCCTGCGACTCGGCCAGCCGCCACCGAACCTCCTGCGCGATGAGCTTTCGGAACTCCTCCACCCGCTGGGTCAGCTCGTCACGATTGAGCCTGTCGCCCAAGGCGGTCCTGACTTCCGTTTCTTCTCGATCCGCCAGGAGGGCCTGACGAAGCAGCTCGGAGAGCTCGAGCTGACGAAGGATCCGATACAGGTAGTACCGTTCCGAGGCCACCCGCGCCGCGTTGATGCCGCTGAACTGATCCACTGCCAGCGCCGCCAGAGCCCGCAGAGTCGTCAGCAGGTCGGTCGAAGGCGCTTCCTCGACTCCCCCGTCCGCCGGCTGCACGGCCCCCGACCCGGCGCCCCCCGCCGCCCGGTCCAGACTCGTGGTAACGATCGGTCCGACCTGCTCTCGGTGGAGGGCGAAGTAGATGTCGAACAGCGACTCGAAAGCCGCACGGTGCTCGGCCCTCTTGACGAGCGTGGTGGCAAGTGAGGCCTTGAGCTCCGCTCGGTTGGCCAGGTCGATGCGGGCCGCGCACTCCGCCGCGTCCAGCGTCTCGACCATGGAAACGGGGATGCCCGCGTCTCTCAACCGGTGGACGAATCGGAGAAGCGCCCTCGCCAACGAGGCATCGGCCGGTCCGACTCGAGGAGGCCCGCTTGTGTCCATCACGTGGTCGCCACTATGCTCCGGTCGCTGACCGCACAGACGTCCGCGATGCGAACAGGCTAGCCGAGTGACCGCGTTCAGGCCAACCAGGGCACCTCGCGGCCGATTGGTGCGACTCGGCGTCGTGCTGGACACGAGGAACGCACCCAGCCGCCTCCAGGAGATCGCCCGCATGTGCGAAGGGGCCGGCATCGAGTCGTTGTGGGTGCGCGACTACCTCTCTGCTCCAGACGGTGAGCCCAGGCTCGAGGCTTGGACCGCCTTGACCCTGGCGGGGACGGCCACCTCTCGGCCTCGGATCGGCGCCATGCTGAACATTGCCTTTCGCCCTCCGGGCACGCTCGCGGCGATGGCGGGGACGCTTGACGCCGCGGTCGGCGGGCGAATCGAACTGGGCCTGTCCGCAGGGTGGATCGAGCGGGAGAACGTGGCGTTCGGCTTCGATTTTCCCGAACCGGAAGTTCGGGCCCGCCGGCTGGAGCGGTACGCCACGATCCTCCGACAGATGCTGTCGGGCCGTCCCGTCGCCGTCGGCGGTTCGGAAGAAGCCGGTCCCGCCGAGCTCGGCGTCGCGTCGCCCCAGCCGGGAGGACCGGTCTTCTCGGTCGAAGCGATCAGCCCCCTGCAGATGGACGTGGCCGTTGCTGTAGCCGACGACGTGTTGATCCCCGCGGCCGCGGTGAAGGATGTCGCCGAAGCGACGCGCCAGGTCCAACGGGCTTGCGAACGCGGCGAACGGGCCCCCGAGACCCTGGGTCTCGCTCTGGAGGTTCCGGTCTCGATCGGCCGGACGGTCGCGGAGGCCGAGGCCCGCGAGGAGTCGGAGCCGATGTTCGAGCTCCTGGGGCCGCCGTCGGAGGTTGGCGTATTCGGCACGCTGGAGCAGTGCCAGGAACGAGTCATCCAGATGGCTCACGCCGGGATCACGGACCTCCGGTGCGTGCTGCCGAACAGCCCCGACATCCACGACGTGATCGCGCAGCTGACGGCCATGGTGATCGGGACGGTCGACGTGCTGTCGCCGGGCACGCCGAAGTCGAAATCGCCGGACCCGCCGCCGACCTGGGGGGGCCGCTCGAGGCGGGGGGGACCGGAGAACACGTAGGGCGAACGGGCCAAGCACGCCGGAGTGTCGACAGAAGGGGGTTGTCGTGAGCGCATTAGCCGGGATCATCATCCTGCTCGGACGGATCCTGTTCGTGATCTTTCCTGGGTACGTGTCCGGCTACTCGTTCCACCTCAAGAGCTCCAAGATGGCCGAGGGGTATGCGCAATCCGTCGGGTTCCCGGCGCCGACCCTGGCCGGGTGGCCGGCAGGCCTTTGGCTGGACGCGGCCTCCCTCTCAGTCCTCCTGGGGATCTGGCCCGACGTCGGCGCGCTCATGCTCGCCGTCTTCGTCGCCATCGCGGCCTGGTACTTCCACCGGTTCTGGGAAGTGCAGGATCCGAATCAGAAGCAGGCCCAGACGATGTTCTTCTATCGCAACGTCATGATGTTCGCGACGTCTCTCATCATGTTCGGGTTCTTCGCAGGGGTGGGACACGCGTTGCGGTTCGCCATCACCGGGCCGCTCATCGACCTGACGCCCTGAACAGAGTCAGCGCGCCGCGATCTCGTCGGTGATCCGCTTCGAGGTGTCCAGCACTAGCGGGAGGAACTGATCCATGACGCGTTCCACGCTCACCCGGAAGGCGTGGGAGCACACGGTGAGGGCAGCGGCCGCTCGCCCGTCCGGGGTTCGGATGGGGACGGCCAGCGAACGAACCCCCTCCTCCACCTCCTGATCCACGAGCGTCCATCCCTGGATGCGGGCCTGCTCGATGATCCCTCGCAGGTCGGCCTCGTCCGTCACCGTTCTGGCGCTGAGCGGCTCCAGCCTGACTTTCGCGAAATAGTCGTCGAGCTGAGCCGGCGACAGTTCGGCCAGGAGGACTCGTCCCATCGCGGTGGCCCATGCCGGAAGGCGGCTCCCAACCCCCAGGGTCAGGGCCATGATCCGTTTCGTCTCGACACGCGCCACGAACACGATCTCGGTGCCATCCAGCACCGATGCGGAGGTTGTCTCGCGGACCTTGTCGGCCAGCTCTTCCAGGTGGGGCTTGGCCACCTCCCACACTGGCAGCGACGACAGGTAGGAGTAACCGAGCTCGAGGACCCGCGGCCGGAGCGAGAACAGCCGTCCGTCGCTCCCCACGTACCCGAGGTCTCGGAGTGTGATCAGGAACCGACGAGCCGCAGCCCGGGTAAGCCCGGTGAGGTCAGCGATCTCGGACAGAGTGAGCGCCGGCCGTTCCCGCGAGAACGACTTGATCACGGCCAACCCGCGCTCGAGGGACTGCACGAACTCCGCGGAGCGAGACTCGCTTGACATCGTTATCGCCTCCGAAGAATAATCCGAGTCCAGAGACCGTACAACTGTTCGCATAGCGAACGCAAGGGTTCCACGGCCCTTCCGAAGGGGTGGTCGCGTTGACCAGGTACGTCACCAGGTTCGGCTCTCTGGACCAGTACGAGAAGGGCGAGCTCGAGATCATCGACGACGATCCCAAGCACTACACGTATTCCAACATGTTCGAGGTCGCCTCCATCTCCAAGCCGTACGAGAAAGTGGCGGTCGGCAAGAACATGGAGTACGTGCTCGAGGTGCTGCGGGCAGAAGGGACCTCCGGGTGGCGAACCACGGCGCACGACGAGTTCGCCATCGTGATGGACGGAGAGGTCGAGGTCCGGCTGGTCAAGTTGGAGGACCCTTCGGTCGTCGCGCCGGACCAGAAGGGATCGATCGGCCTCTCCGGCGAGCCGAAAGGGCAGAACATGGGATACGTTAAGGCTGGCAAGGGCCACATGGTGCTGCTGCCCACCGGCGCCGCCTACCAGTTTCACGCCGACAAGCCCGGCGTGATCCTCCTCCAGACCATCGAGAGCCCGGACACCGTCTACAAGTGGGCCGAGATCTGCCAGACCATCCCGTAGAGAAGGAACGAAGAGCACGCGCGTTTCAAGCGCAAGGAGGAGGACCGCCATGGCAGTCGAGACCGCCCCCGAGGTCCAGGTCGAGGCTAGCGAGCCGAACGAGCACGGCTACCGAACCTTCCGTCTCGGAGAGTTCGAGTTCAGCCGGAACGAGTACTTCGCCTACGTCCGGTGGCCCACCGGCAGCCACGTCATGTCGGCGGACTCCTTCCTGAAGGCTCTCCAGCGGGACGTGGCGTGGGACTTCTTCTACGGCATCGTGAACTTCGATGGTGTCGTAGGGACTGTGAACCACTACGGCACGGTGGACCTGTTCGCCGGGCGGTACAACGACTCCTACCGGAAGGCCGAGCTCGACCACCTCGACAACTTCGCCACTCCGCTGATCCGGGAAACGTTCAAGGCGATGCTGGACGACTGGACCAACGAGGGTTTCGACCCGTTCGCCAGTCCCAGCGAGACCGGGACGGCCTTCGGGCCGAAGCGAGGGCAGAACCGTAAGGCCATCACCCGGCACCGGGTAACTGCCAAGCGGATGGTCGGCGTTCCAGGCGACGAAGGGATCCGCACTGACAAGAACGGGTTCCCCGTCAACCGGCACTTCCTCGACGTCCCGCAGGGCGAGCCCGAGGTGCACGCTGAGCCCGGGTTCGAGCAGGATGTGGCCGCGTTCAACCTGTTCGCTTACCTCTCGCGCTCAGACGTCACGTGGAACCCTTCGGTGGTCTCGGCGTGCAAGTTCAGCCTGGCATGCCCCACCACCGAGGAGTACATCCTCCCGATCATCCACGGCAACGATCGGGTCGAGTGGTTCGTGCAACTGTCCGACGAGATCTGGTGGAACGTGGAGGACCGCGACACTGGGTCCGCCCGAGCCAAGGTCGTCATGAAGCCCGGCGACGTCGCCTCCATGC
>VAYC01000360.1 GCA_005885025.1 Actinomycetota bacterium
GACGCGGAGCGAGCCGCCCTCGCTCCACACTTCACCAACCTCGACGGTCCCGTCTTCGCCCTGACCAACCTGCCCGAGGTCGTGAAGGGCGCGCTGTTCGCGCGCTATTCACGGTCGGCGAAGTCGCTCCGAAGGCTGTTCCTCGACGAGTTCGCCAAGCCCTCGGCCTCGGCTGAGGCCTCCTCGTCCGGCCAGGTCGGCGTGGAGCGGGCCGAAGAGCTGTACGAACGCATGTTCTTCGAGTACGGGGACGACTCGGTGGCCCAGCTTGGCGGGGTCCACCTGGCCGTGGAGCAGGCCTCTCAGCTCCTCGCCAAAGTGCTGGAGCGGGGCCGGCTGGCCGCCTACCTCGAGCAGTCCACACGGTACGTGCCGTACGACGATCGCCCGGGAGGACGATGGCGCTATCACGTCCCCGCGGAGCTGACCACGATCCCCGACCTCGCGCGCAGGTTCGAAGCCACCTTGGACCGCGCCTTCGAGACGTACGCGCGTTGGCTTGGGCCGATGCAGGATTTCGTCCGCGAGCTCCATCCGAAGGAGTCGGGTGACTCCGACTTCGTCTACCGCATGACGATCCGGGCCAAGGCTTGCGATACGCTGCGGGGACTGCTCCCTGCAGCCACTCGCTCGAACGTCGGAATCTTCGCCACGGCCCAGGCCTACGAGCAGCTGCTCCTTCGGATGCGGGCCGATCCCCTGGAGGAAGTTCGGGCCGTCGCCGAGCTGATCCTGATCGAACTCCGAAAGGTCATCCCCGCCTTTCTCACTCGCGTGGATGTCCCCGACCGAGGAGGAGCCTGGACTGACTACCTTCGGGAAACGAAGGCGGCGACGTCGGCCGTCGGCAGGGAGCTGCTGCAAGCCATGGACCCCGAGGTGCGGCCGGAGGTCATGCTCACCGACTTCGATCCGGATGGAGAGGTCAAGGTCGTGGCCGCCGCGCTCTACGCGGCCAGCAGCCTCCCCGACGACCAG
>VAYC01000003.1:0-9518 GCA_005885025.1 Actinomycetota bacterium
TCCAGGAGGAGCAGAATCGTTTGCGCTCGAAGCGGGCCGAGCTCGAGTCCCTGGAGACGGATCTACGCGACAAGCAGGCTCAACTCCAGGACCAGCAGGCCAAGCTGCAGACGAAGTTGGCCGCCGAACAAACCGTCCTGAACCAGCTCGACAAGAACGAGGCCGCGGCCTCGAAGCTCGTCGGCGACCTGCGGACCAAGTACAAGTCCCAGCTGTACGCGGAGGAGCAAGCTCGCCTCAACCGCATGCGCAACCAGCACAACCCGAGCTTCTCGCACTACCCGGCGTTCGGGGCGTGCCCGGTCGTCGGCTCGGTCTTCAGCGACGACTTCGGCGCTCCACGGTACGGTGGCGGCTATCACCTGCACGCCGGCAACGACATGTTCGCCGCCATGGGGACCCGGATGGTGGCGGCCATCTCGGGCACTCCCGAGAAGAGCCCCAACGGCCTCGGCGGGCTGGCGGTCACGGTGACGGCGTCGGACGGTTCGTACGTGTACAACGCCCATCTGTCCGCCTACGCCAACCCGTTCCCGAGCTACGTCAACGCGGGAGACCTGATCGGCTACGTCGGCGACTCCGGCGATGCTCAGGGTAACTCGCCCCACGACCACTTCGAATGGCACCCCACGGTCAACAAGTGGCCCACGTGGACGAGCCCCTACAACGTGACCCAGGTGGGGTCGGCCATCGACCCCTACCCCTTCCTCAGGTACGTCTGCGGCTAGCCGGCGCTGGCCGCTTCCCACCGCCCTCGCGACGAGCCCTGGATCTTCCGGACCTACGCCGGCTACGCCACCCCTGCCCACACCAACGCGCGGTTCAAGACCAACCTGGCCAAAGGCCAGACCGGGCTCTCGGTAGCGTTCGATCTGCCTACGCAAACCGGCTACGACAGCGATGCCGAGATGGCGCGGGGCGAGGTGGGGAAGGTCGGCGTCCCGGTCTGCCACATCGGCGACATGCTGACGGTCTTCAACGGGATCCAGTTGGATCGCATGAACACGTCGATGACCATCAACGCCACGGCGGTCTGGCTGCTGGCGCTGTACGTTGCCGTCGCGGACGAGCAGGGGTGCGACCGAGGCTCCTTGGCCGGAACGACGCAGAACGACGTCCTCAAGGAGTTCCTGTCGCGAGGAACCCATATCTTCCCGCCGGAGCCGTCCATGCGGCTCACCACGGACCTGATCACGTGGGCCCTCCGTGAGGTGCCGCGGTGGAATCCGATCAACGTGTGCTCCTACCACCTTCAGGAGGCCGGGGCCGATCCGGTCCTGGAAGTGGCATTCACGTTGGCGGACGCCGTGGCGGTTCTGGACGCGACACGAGCGACGGGGCAGGTCAGCGAGCGAGTGTTCCCGTCGCTGGTCGGACGGATCTCGTTCTTCGTCAATGCGGGGATCCGGTTCGTCGAAGAGCTGTGCAAGGTGCGGGCCTTCGCCATGCTGTGGGATCGCATCACCCGCGAGCGCTACGGCGTGGAAGAGGAGAAACTGCGGCGGTTTCGATACGGCGTGCAGGTGAACTCGCTCGGCCTCACCGCCGACCAACCCGAGAACAACGCTTACCGCGTGCTCCTGGAGATGCTGGCCGTCACGCTGTCTCGAGACGTTCGGGCCCGGGCCGTCCAGCTCCCCGCCTGGAACGAGGCGCTCGGCCTCCCCAGGGCCTGGGACCAGCAGTGGTCGCTCCGAGCCCAGCAGATCCTCGCCCACGAGACCGACCTACTCGAGCACGATGACCTGTTCGCAGGTTCCAAGGTCGTGGATGAACTGACGACGGGGATCGCTGAAGGAGCCTGGGACGAGCTCCAGCGCGTCCTCGATCGCGGTGGATCGGTGGAAGCGCTCGCCTACATGAAGGAGCGGCTGGTCTCCTCGCTCTCGGAGCGGCTTCGCCAGATCGAGTCGGGCCGCCGCGTGGTCGTGGGGTTGAATCGCTTCGAGGAGACCGAACCCTCGCCGCTGGTCGAAGGCATGGCCGAGGGATTCCCATCCATCGAGCGGATCGAGGCGGAAACCGAAGCGGCGCAGATTGCGGCGCTACGCGCGTGGAGGGACAAGCGAGACGGAGCGGCCGCGCGGGCCGCCCTCGGTGCTCTACGGCGGGCCGTCGAGAACGGCGACAATCTCGTCCCGCCCTCGATCGATGCTGCCAGAGCCGGCGTCACCACCGGTGAATGGGCCGACGCTCTGCGCGGGGTCTTCGGCGAGTATCGGGCCCCGACCGGTGTGGGCGGCAAGATCGGACAGGGGGAAGATGACGGCGACGCTCTCCGTCGGGTGCGGGAGAAGGTCGCCGAGGCGGTCGGTCGCCTCGGCGTGAGTCGAGTCCGGATGCTGGTGGCCAAGCCCGGGCTCGATGGTCATTCGAACGCCGCGGAGCAGGTGGCGGTACGGGCTCGGGACGCGGGGTTCGAGGTCATCTACCAGGGGATCCGGCTGACCGCCGCCGAGATCGCCCGGGCCGCGGCCGACGAAGACGTCCACGTCATCGGATTGTCGATCCTGTCGGGTGCGCACCGGCTGCTGGTCCCCGACGTGCTCGACCGGCTGCGGGGTGAGGGAGTGGACCCGGAACGCGTTCCCGTCATCGTGGGCGGGATCATTCCCGACGAGGACGTCCACGAGTTGATCGAAGCGGGCGTGGCGAAAGTGTTCACTCCGCGCGACCACGACCTGACGCGGATCATCGGAGAGATCGCCGACCTGCTGGGCTGAAGGCGGTGGAAGGAAGACCGTCAATCGCTCGTTCGGCTCTTTCGAGACCCGCGCTCTGTTCGCTCTCGCCATCTCTTCCACGCGAAACGACCGGCGAAGAGGAGAACGGCGAGGGCGAGCACCCCGTAGCCGAACCGGGAGAGGACCTTGTCGATGAACGAGAGGTTCCGGCCGAAGTAGTAGCCGAAGATCGAGATACCGGTGGCCCACACGGCGATGGCCGGCACGTCGAAGGCGAGGAACCTCAGGTAGGACATACCGGCCGCCCCTGCGGTGAAGGGGATGAACGCTCCCGCGGCGGTGGCGTACCGGCCGATGGCCACGGTCTTGCCGCCGTGGCGGCGGAAGTAGTCTCTGGACTCCTCCACCACCCGGGACAATCGGGGGCCGAAGAAGGGCAGACGCCGGAGAAGCCGTATTCCGAACCGCCGCCCCAGCCAGAATCCGATGGACTCACCGGAGATGGCGGCCACTGTTCCGATGACGATGACCGCGGCCAGGTTCATCTCGTGCTGCGCCGCGTACACGCCGCCGAGCGCCAGGATGATGTCGCCGGGAATGATCAGCCCGATGAAGATCGACCGCTCCATCAGGACGCCGCCGGCGATGATGAAATAGCCCGCCGCGAGGAAGGCCGGCTGTATCCAGTGCACGAGCCGCTCCACCAGGCTGAGCCCGATCATCCGGCATGTGTACCATGTGGCCCTCGGTGACGGGAGGAAGGCATGCAGCCTGATGAGGTCAAGTCCGTCGGCGTGGTGGGAGCCGGCATCATGGGCTCAGGGATCGTGGAGGTCTGCGCCAAGGCCGGGCTCGAGGTCACGTTCGTGGAGGCGGACGAGGCGGCGAGGGCCCGCGGATACCAGGCCATCGAGCGTTCCACCGCGAAGGCGGTGGAACGGGGAAAGCTCGATGACGTGGCCAGGAAGGAGACCCTGGGGCGCATCACGGCGTCGACCAACCTGAAGGACCTCGCCGATGCCGACTTGGTGATCGAGGCCGTCACCGAGGACCTCAGCACCAAGCTCGAGGTCTTCCGAACACTCGACGAGCTGGTCAAGCCCGACGTGGTGATGGCGACGAACACGTCCTCCCTTCCGATCGCCGAGCTCTCCGCAGCCACCAAGCGCCCCGACAAGGTGGTCGGGATGCACTTCTTCAACCCCCCTCCGGTGATGAAGCTGCTGGAGATCGTCCGGGCGCTGACCACCTCCTCGGAGACCGTCGAGTTCGCCAAGGGGATGGGGGAGCGGCTCGGAAAGACCACGGTGCTCGCCAAGGATCGAGCCGGGTTCATCGTGAACTTCCTCCTGATCCCATATCTGAACAGCGCGATTCGCATGCTCGACGAGGGGTTCACCTCACGAGAGGACATCGACACGGCCATCCAGCTCGGACTGGGCCACCCGATGGGTCCCCTCACTCTTCTGGACCTCATCGGGCTCGATACGGCGCTGAACGTTTCCCAAGTGCTCTACGACGAGTTCAAGGACCCGTTGTATTCGGCGCCCACGCTGCTCAAGCGGATGGTCTCCGCCGGTTACCTCGGACGGAAATCCGGCCGCGGGTTCTACGAGTACGAGGCGTGACCACGGTCCATCGCCGTCACCCGCGCCGGTAGCGCGCATGCCCAGAGCCATCGACCTGCATGTGCATCTCCCTCTGGACGAATGGCTGGACAACGCGATCGGACCGCTCCTCCCGGCCACCGAGGCCTACTTCCGGGCCAAGGTGCCTCGGAAGACGATCGAAGAGGTGGCGAAGGAGTACGCGGACCGCGACATCCTCGGCGTGGTCCTGGACTGGGACGATCACTCGGTCACCGGCCGGGGTTGGATGGGAAACGACTGGCTCGCCGGGCTGTCTGGGCGGTTCCCCGGCGCGCTCATGGGCTTTGGCTCCGTGGACCCGCACGACGACATCGCCCTGGACGAAATGGCGCGCTGCGCCGGGCTCGGGCTGAAGGGTTTGAAGTTCCATCCGACCATGCAGCAGTTCGACCCGGGCGAGGAACGGTTCTATCCGCTGTGGGCCAAGGCGGAGGAGGTCGGCCTGATCTGCCTGTTCCACACGGGCACGTGCGGGATCGGTGCGGGGACACCCGGGGCCGGCGGGACCAAGATCCGCTTCTCGCATCCCGGGTTCCTCGATGCCGTGGGGGCCGACTTTCCAGGCCTCACCCTGATCGCGGCGCACTTCGGGTGGCCGTGGTTCATGGAGTGTCTGGCGATCGCGCTGCACAAGTCGAATGTCTTCATCGAGCTGTCGGGCTGGGCTCCGAAGTATCTTCCGCCCGAGGTGGTTCGCGAGATCGGCAATCGGCTGACCGCGCAGACCCTGTTCGGCAGTGACTATCCGTTCATCTCGCTGGACCGGTGGTTCTCAGAGTTCGATCAGCTCGGGCTCTCGCCGGAGGCGAAGCAGGCCATCCTGGTGGGCAACGCCTCGCGCCTGCTGCAGCTATAGGGACCGCCCGTTGCGGCGCCCCGCCGCAAGCCCCCGGAGGTACCCCCACATCTTGGCTGCGTCGATGAATGCCATCATGGCCGGGACCAGAGCCAGAGCGGCCCGTCGCTCTGGCGAGCCCTGGGGCAGCCGGCGCCAGGCCCTGCGCATCGGCCGCACAGCGTATGCCGCGCCGGCCAGCGCCGCCGGCCAGGCCAGCCAACGGCGGCGCGACATCAGCGCGGCGAGTCCGACCAGATAGCTTGCGAACCGGATCGCGTGCCGGTGCGCGTACATCCCTGCCACCGCGTCACCCTCCGCGTACCTCGCGTACTGCCTCCATGTGCCGCCCAAGGTGGGGCGAACCCGCCAATACGCCACCGCGTCCGGGCAGAGTTCGATGCTGGCCCCCGACTCGACGAACCGGTGGTTCAGATACATGTCCTCCCCGACGTCCAGCCACTCCGGGTAGGCGCCGGCCGACTCGAACGCCTCTCGCCGGAAGGCCACGGATCGAGCTGACGGCATCCATCCGGGCGCGAGCTCGTCGGGTTCGGGCAGGGACACAGCCGCCGCGCACGCCTGGAGCAACGAGGCACCCAGCGGCCGGTAGAAGCCCGCAGAGACGTCGGCGCCTCGCTCGATGGGGTCGACGATCCGTTGGAGCCAGTCCGGTGCGAGCACGCAGTCAGCGTCGGTGACGGCCACGACGTCGTGGGCGGCGGCCCGGATGGCGACGTTCCGGCCCTTCGCGATGTTGGCGCCAGGGTCGGAGAGAGCCGTGACGTCCGTGGCCCGCTGGAGCGTCTCGAACGTCCCGTCGGTCGACCCACCGTCCACCACGATGACCTCATCGGGCGCACGCGTCTGGGCTCGCATCGAGTCGAGGAACTCCTCGATGTGCGGGCCGGCGTCCTTCACGGTCGCGACCAGCGAAACCTTCACTTCCGGGATGGTAGCCGGTGGTGAGGCCCACAACGCCGGGCGGAACGCCAAAGGACTAGTTCGCCGGGCTCTTCGCTGTTACCATCCGGCTCGCGACGACCGAGGGGATTGAAGGTGGGGAAATCGGACTGTCCCGTGCCGGTCATGTTCCGTCCGACCGCCGTCATCGCCAGCGTGGTGGTTACCCTGACCCTTGTCGTGTCCTGCGGCGGGACGAAGACGAAGGCGGCGGGGCGGCCGTCCGCTTCGGCCTTGTCGGGGGCGCCGACAGGGCTGACCGCCGCAGCAGAGAGCGGCGGCGCCGTCCGCCTGAACTGGAAAGCGCCTGCCAGTTCGAGCGGGATCACCGGCTACACAATCTACCGGGACGGCTCCCAGCTGAAGTTCGTATCGCCATCTCTGACCGCGTACCTGGACACGACCGTTCAGCCGAGCCACTCGTACTCCTACGTGTTGGAAGCCATGGGCGCTCCCGGCAAGTCCGCCAAGACCACACCCGTATCGGTGACGACACCAGAGCCGCCGCCGATGTCCGAGGCTCGGGTGGAAGGGAGATTCCTGATCGAGGCGAACGTCACCAAGACCTCCTTCAAGAACTATCACGTCGGAGATCCCTACGGGACGACGTGGTACTTCACCCCTCTGTGCGACGAGGGTTCCTGCAACGTCAAGACCGGTGCCGAGGGGGACAAGGAATCGGTCCTGAAGCGGACCGGAGCTCGGTACAAGGGCAAGGTGACGGTTCCTCATGCGGCGCAGTGCGGGTCCGCCATGCTCGCCGAGACAGAAACGATCGACTTTCGGGTGACCGACGCTATCTTCAAGGCTGGCGTCTGGCTCGCGGCCGCGATCCAAGGGACCTTCCGCATCGATACGGCTGCCGGGTTCGGCTGTGACGCGGCGTACTCGGAGCTGAGCTTCAAGGGAGACTGACCCCGACAAGCCTGCACGACGAGAGCAGCAGCACTCAGGCCATCGTGTGCTTGTAGACCTCGAGCGTGCGGCGGGCCGTCTCCTCCCAGGAGAACCGAGACGCTCGAACCATCCCGGCCTGGCTCAGCCGCGCCGCCAGCTCTCGGTCGTTGACGATTCGCTCCATCGCCTCGGCCAGGCCGGCCACGGACCGCGGGTCGACCGGCAGAGCAGCCTCACCCGCCACCTCGGGAAGCGACGAGGCGATCGAGACGACGCACGGCACCCCTCTGGCCATCGCCTCGAGGACCGGGAGCCCGAATCCCTCGTACAGCGACGGATAGATCAGGAGAGAGGCGCCTCGGTAGAGCGCGTCGAGATCGGCGGCGGACGTCGTCCCGGTCAACACGATCTCGCCCGGCGCCTCCGGCGCCAGCTCTCGCATGAGCGCCTGGTGATGCCAACCCATCGGTCCCGCCAGCACCAGGGTGTGCGGAGCCCCCCGGCTGGCCAGGCGCCGATACGCACGAACCAGACGCACCACGTTCTTGCGCGGCTCGAGCGTCCCGACGAACAGGACGTAGGGTGACCTGACCTTCAGCCTGGCCAGTGTCTCGTCGATGTCGCTGGTCCCCGCCGGCAGCGACGCGGCAAGTGGCACGACGTGGATGCGCCCAGCCGGGATCCGTGACCGGCGCGTGAGGTCCTCGGCGGTGTGCCGCGACGGGGTGATGATGGCATCGGCCTCGCGCACGGCGCGGAACAGCCCCGTCCGATACATCAGCCGCCACTGCACCGGATACAGCTCGGGGTGAACGATGAAGGCGAGATCGTGCACGGTGACGACCAGCCGTTGACCTTGCCCAGTAGGCGGAACAGCTGCCGGGACGGGGGAGTGGATGAGATCGATCGAGTCCAAGGGTGACGGCAGGGCTGGGCGCCGAGCCAACGCCCAGCTCGGATAAAGGCGGCGGATGGGCCAAGACAGCTCCTCCACCTGATACCGCCCCATCCACGGCTCGGGTGCTTGTGTCCCGAACCGGGCGTGAAAAAGGGTCACGCCGAGGGAGGGGTCGGCTGCGGAGAGCGCCGGGATCAGCTGCCGAATGTAGGTCCCCATGCCTCCGGGGGCGGCCGAGAACAGCTGGTCGACCAGAAGGCCCAGCGAGGTCACTTGAACGATTCCATGCACTCCACCCCGTCCGACCCCGCGACGGCGGAATGCTCGGTCCCCGCTTCGACGTCCAGGCGATCACCGGCCCCCACTCGGTAATTCAGCCCCTCGCGGTCCTGGAACACGATCTCGCCCGCAAGGCAGAACAGGACCTTGTGGTAGCCGTGGGTGTGCCAGTCGTAGGTCTGCCCCGAGCCACCGGACCACTTGCGCGGATGCGGACAGTTCTCCGCTGCGAACAGGCCGCGCATGATCTGGTCGTTGGCCGCGGCCCCCCTGGTCACGCGGACGCCCACTGAGACCACCCCTTCCCCTGCCAGCGCCATCTTGCTCCCTGGGGGAGCGGTGGTTCAAGGACCGCTACTTCGAGTCGGCCCGTCCAGCCCGCGGCTCGGTGCCCCGGCGCGAGAAGGGGTGGACGCGAGTCTCGCGCCACGGCCGCTCGGACTGATGGCGAGCTTGCAGGGCGCCCAACCGGAGGGCCTCGAGTCGGCCGGACAGAGCCCACGGATTCGGCCGCACCTTCCCCGCTCCGAAGTATTGCTCGAGGGCCGCGACGATGACCCGCTCCTCTTCTTCGGCGATCCCCGGCGGCAGCTCGTAACGCATGGCGGGACTACAGCGGGATGTTGCCGTGCTTCCGAGCAGGGACCTGCTCCCTCTTGGTCTGGAGCATCCTCAGGGCCTGGATCAGGCGGGGACGAGTGTCGGCGGGTTCGATCACGTCGTCGACGAACCCTCGCTCGGCAGCGATGTACGGGTTGCTGAACTGGCCCTCGTACTCGGCGATGAGCTCACGACGCTTGGCCTCGGGGTCGGCGGCATGCTGGATCTCCTTACGGAAGATAACGTTCACGGCACCTTCCGAGCCCATGACGGCGATCTCCGCAGTGGGCCAGGCGAAGGATGCGTCGGCCCGGAGGTGCTTGGAGTTCATGACGACGTAGGCGCCCCCATAGGCCTTGCGCGTGATCACCGTCATCTTGGGCACGGTGGCCTCCGAGAAGGCGTACAGCAACTTCGCGCCGCGGCGGATGATGCCGCCGTACTCCTGAGCGGTGCCGGGGAGGAAGCCGGGGACGTCTTCGAACACCACGAGAGGGATGTTGAAAGCGTCGCAGAACCGGATGAACCGCGCGGCTTTCTCGCTGGATTCGTAGTCGAGGGTCCCGGCCAGTACCTTCGGCTGATTGGCGATGATTCCGACGGACCTCCCGTCCAGCCGAGCGAACGCGATCACGATGTTACCGGCCCACAGCGGTAAGACCTCGAAGAACTCGCCATCGTCGACCACGCGCCGGATGACGTCCTTCATGTCG
>VAYC01000003.1:9541-11611 GCA_005885025.1 Actinomycetota bacterium
ACGGAGTTCAGGGCCTCGTCCCGCCTGCCCGGATCGTCTCGCGATGCGTACGACGGAGGGTCCTCCAGGTTGTTCGAGGGGAGGAACGACAGGAGGTACCGCACCTGGGCCAGGCAGTCGGGCTCATCGTCGGCGATGAAACTGGCGATCCCGGACCGGCTGGCGTGGGTGGTGGCCCCGCCCAGTTCCTCGAACGTGACGTCCTCGCCGGTGACGGCCCGGATCACGTCCGGCCCAGTGATGAACATGTGCGAAGTGTTCTTCACCATGAAGACGAAGTCGGTGATGGCCGGGGAGTAGACGGCCCCGCCGGCGCAGGGGCCCATGATCACCGAGATCTGTGGCACCACCCCCGAGGCGCGCACGTTCCGGTCGAAGATATGTCCGTAGCCGGCGAGACTCGCCGCGCCCTCCTGGATACGAGCTCCACCGGAGTCGTTGATCCCGATCATGGGCGCTCCCACGGACGCCGCCATGTCCATGATCTTGCAGATCTTCTCGGCCATGACCTCACCGAGCGATCCGCCGAACACCGTGAAGTCCTGGCTGAAAACGAACACCTTGCGCCCGTCGATCGTGCCCCACCCGGTGACCACACCGTCGGTGTACGGCCGGATCCGGTCCAGTCCGAACGTGCCCAGGCGATGGCGCGTCAAGAGGTCGGTCTCGACGAACGAACCCGGGTCCAGGAGGAGCTCCAGGCGCTCTCGAGCGGTCAGCTTGCCCCGAGCGTGTTGGCGCTCGATGGCCTCCGGCCCGCCTCCGAGCCGAGCCTTCTCCTTGAGTTCTCGGAGCTGATCGATGCGCTCATGGACCGAGGCTCGGTGAGGAGCCGGAGGAGCCGCTTTCGCCTCGCGCACACTGGTTCCGGCGTCGATGGGAGCCCGCGCAGGGCCATCGGGACTGGGGGTTGGCGCGCCGTCCGGCGGCTCCTCGGCGTACGCCTCGCCGGCCTCTTCCTCCTCGCGATCTTCCTTGATCTCAGCCACGGCCGCTCCAGGTAGGAATCGAGTCTATCCCTCGCCGATTGGGGCGTGGACCGGATTCCCACCTCTCGTGTCGGTGGCGGTCCGTACGATCCGGCCGGTGGACTTGACTCCAGCCCAGCGGCGCACCCTCGAGCAGCTCATCGGCGTGGGCAGCCTTCCGCCGTCCGACGTCACGCTGGCCGATCGCGTGAGGAGCCGACTGGAGCTTCGATTGGTGAACGCCGGGATCCTTCCTGGGGCCGGCGGACCGATCTGGGTCGGCAAGCACCGGCTGAACGACTATCAGCGGTGCGAGGGCCTGTTCCATTCTGCGCTGCTCCGCGAAGGGCCTGGGTTCGAGCACTCGCCGCGGACCGCGGCAGGAGCGCTCTTCCACCGTGCCATCGAGCTGGACGTGGCGACCGAGCGAAACCTCGATCCCCGCACCCTGTGCGAGCGGGCAGCAGGCAGTCTGGAGAGCGGCGACGGATCTTTCGACCGTTATTGGTCCAGCCTCGACGAGCTGGACCGGGCTCTGGCGGTGACTGATTCGGGCCAACAGCTCGAGCTGTTCCGGGCATCCTTCCCGCCGATGACCCGCCGCTGGGCGCCGCAACCCGAGTTGCGGCTCAAGGCCTGGCTGGTCGGTGGTCGGTGGAAGGGTCGTGCTGTCTGGAACACCCGATCTCGTCCTGGGCCGAACCCGCCGGCTGGTCCTCGACTTCAAGACCGGGCGGGCGTGGCCCGAGCATCCCGAGGACATGCGGTTCTATGCCTTGCTCCTCCTGCTCCGGACCGGGGTCGCGCCGTACCGGGTGGCCACCTTCTTCCTGGACTCCGGGGAGTGGCAAGCGGAGGACGTCACCGAGGAGACCGTCGAGCACGCGGCCGGACGGGTCGCCGATGCTGCCATCGCAACGATCGAGCTGTCCAAGGGCCGCCCGCCGACCCTGCGGGCCGGCGCTCATTGCGAGTGGTGCCCTCGGCGGACCCGATGTCCGGCTGCGGCGGGCTGGTTCGAGCGAAGCGGATCGGGGAAATCATCTGACGCCGCCTGAATTGCTACCGCCGAGGAGCTCGTCCTATGGTGCCGCGATGACCA
>VAYC01000356.1:0-1937 GCA_005885025.1 Actinomycetota bacterium
CGGTGTTCCGGAAGAGTTCAGCCTCCAGCGCACCGAGAAGACAGAGAAAGATGGGCTTGTCCAAATTCTCGTCCGGCCACCGACGGACCGACTCCTCGATCTCTTCCAAGCGCCCCTGGAGCTTCCGCAGGACGAAGAGCTCTTCAGCGAAAAAGAGGGCCGCATCGGTGCTCTGCGCCCGCTCGCCGAGACGGAGGGTCCTCCACATCGCCTCCTCCGCTCGGTCGAGATGCCCCCTCAGTGAGGCGAGGGCGACTTCGGCCACGGCTACGTTCCAATGCTGTGCCGGCTGACCAAGCTCACCCGCCAACCGCTCGCGGATCTCCAGATCTGCCTGAGCAGCTTCGATGTCACCTCGCTCCACAAGCGACAGGTAGCGGTGCGTGTGGGCCTCGAAAGCGAGCTCTCGGTCCCCGGCTCTCTCCGCCACTTGGAGAAGCTCGTCGGCCACAGCCAGTCGCTCGTTGATGTTTCCCAGCAGCCAGATGGCGGCCGATCTTCCGCTCAGCGCGTACGCCAGCGTGGAAGCATCACCCAGGCGTCGGGCGATCTCGACGGCCTGCCTGCTGTAAGTATCTCGCCGTTCCGCGTCCGCGTCGTCTCGGAGAGCGCCGGCCAGCCTGGCCAGGACGCGAGCGCGCAGTCCGGTTTCCTTGGGCCCCATGGACGAGAGAGCTTCCTCAAGCAGGGAAGTCAGGGTCCGGTCACCTCGTGCCCGAGCCCATACGAAGCGACCGCCGTATCCGAGGGCGGCTTGGGCAAGCAGCTCGGGGACCCTCAGGTCTCGCGCGCTCTGGGCAGCATGAAGGAAGGTCTCCTTCGCGCTCGGTCCGTCGCCGGCTCTGATGAGCGCGTCGCCCAAGGCAAGGAGAAGCGCACATCGCAACTCCTCATCGGGGGGCCGCTTCAGGTCGAGGGCCTCGAGGGCCATGCGGTACAGCCGAACGGCTTCCTCGTACGCGAGGAGCCGGACAGCGCGGTCGCCGGCTGCCCGTGCGTATCGAACGGCTCGATCCACGTCGCCACCAGGCGCGGCCTGAAAGAAGTGGTGTGCCAGCTCCGCCAAGTGAGGTTCTCGGCTCTCCCCGTAAAGGCTCTCCAGCGCCTCGCCCACCCACCGGTGCAGGCGAGCCCGATGCGCCGGCGTGATCTCCTGGTACAGCGTCTCCCTGATCAAGACATGGGCGAAGCGCAGTCGTGCGAGCGCCCCTGGGACCTCGCTGACGATCCGAGCGGCAATCGGCTCGTCCAGGGCCTGCAGGACCTCGTCGGATTCCATGTCCATGACACGGCTCAGGGCGTCGAGATCGAACTCCCGGCCGAGGACGGAGGCGAAGCTCAATACACGTTTGGATTGCGGCGAAATAGGCTCCACGCGCCTGGCGATGACCTCGCGGATCATTTCGGGCAAGGCGAGGGCCAGGACCCCTTCGGCTTCCACCAACCGGCCCTCGTGGGCGAGGAGACGTACCACTTCCCCCACGAACAGCGGGTTCCCCTCCGTCTTTGCATAGACGCTCGAAACGAGTCTGTCGGGGAGCTGGGCTCCCATCAGTTCCTCGACGAACCTCCGGACGTCGCCCTCAGTGAGACCGCCGAGCTGGATCTGTCGAGCCGTCGGCTCCCGTATGACGTCGACAAGGGCGGCTGTAGAAGGATGTCCTGTTGTGAGTTGAACGTCCCGGTAGGCCGCCACGATCAGGATCGGAGAACCGGCGATCTCCCGAGCAACGAACCTCAGGAGGAGTACCGACGGAGTGTCTGCAACGTGAAGGTCATCCAGAACCAGCACCACTGGCTGCACCTGGGCTGCAGCCCTGAGCAAGGCTGTAGTGGCATCGAACAACCGAAATCGCGCACCCTCGGGATCAAGCGAAGGAAGCGAAGGAAGGTCAGTGAGGTGATCGCGCAGTTCTGGAATGATCTGGGCGACATCG
>VAYC01000356.1:2067-10242 GCA_005885025.1 Actinomycetota bacterium
CGGCCAATCGCGTCTTGCCGATCCCCGGCTCGCCCGCGATGAGGAACAGCCGGCCGTGGCCGGACATCGCGTCCTGCAGCCCGGCAAGCAACTCCGACATCTCTCGCTCTCTGCCGACTAACGTGTCGGCGGCCCTAGTCTCCGGACCCAGCGAGTCTCCTATTCTCGGTTCGAGCGGGCTCACGCGCCTATCTTTCTCGGCGCCTGGGCTCCATGTCTAGAGTGGAGCACACGTGCCCAGGTCTCCCAAGTGCGCACACGGCTTGAGGGCCACTCGGACGGGAAGAACAGATCCAATCACCGGGGCCGCACGAGGATGTAGGCGCCGTGACGTGGGACGAGAAGGCGGGAGATGGGACGGATCGGCTGTCGAGTCGTCTCGGCCGGACAGCTCAAGCCTGCGGAGCTAGGTCCCGAAGGCTGTTGGCCGAGGGGAAGACGAATCAGAACTGGTTGGCTTACCCTTCCTAGAGCCGCAAGGCACTAGCAGGTCATCCTGTACCCTGCCGCTGATGGAGCTGGCTCGTGGGATCGCGTCGCTGCCTCTGTCCGTCGGGCCGACCGCGGTCACCATCGGATTCTTCGACGGCGTGCATCGCGGTCATCAGGCGGTGATCCATCGAACCGTTGAGGTGGCCAACGATCGCGGTCTGACCCCCGTCGCGCTGACCTTCGATCGCCACCCGCGCGAGACCCTCACCCCGGGCAACGTCCCTCCGCTCCTCACTTCCATGGACCGCAAAGCTGCCCTGATCCAACAGCTCGGGGTGGAGGTCCTCACGGTCCTGGAGTTCACCGAGGAGCTCTCCCGGTGGCCGCCCGAGGACTTCGTCGCCCGGATCCTCGTCGACGGGCTGAAGGCCGGTCACGCCGTGGTGGGGTCGAACTTCACCTTCGGGCACAAGGCCGCGGGCACGCTCGCCATGCTGTCCGACCTCGGGGAGGGCCACGGCTTCTCCGTGGAGGGCGTGGGCCTGCTGAAGATCGACGGTCGCCCGGTGTCCTCGTCGTCGATCCGTGCCGCGCTGGCGGAAGGAGACCTGGACTGGCCGACGCAGGGGCTCGGCCGGAGGTTTGCCGTCGACGGAACGGTCGTGAAGGGGGCGGGCCGGGGGAGGGAGATGGGGTTCCCCACGGCCAACCTGAGCGTGCCGCCAGGGATGCTGCTCCCCGCGCAGGGCGTCTACGCGGGAAAGGCGCTACTGGAGGACGGGTCCTTCCTCGCCGCCATCAACGTGGGGACGAATCCCACCTTCGGCGGCGAGCCCCTGCGAGTGGAGGCGTTCCTCCTGGAATTCGACCGGGACATCCAAGGGGAGCCGATCGCGATCGAGTTCTGGGACCGGCTCCGCGACGAGGTCCCCTTCGCCTCGGCGGAGGAGCTGGCCCGCCAGATCGGCGAGGACGTCGACCGGACCCGCGAGCTTCTCCACACCAGCTGAGGGAACTCTTGCCCCGCGCGGGCCGTCGCCATAGTGTCGGCTACTGCCCAGGCCAGAAAGGAGGGGAAGGGGAGGGATCCTTTCGGCGAGCCGTCCACGCGAAGGAGGGGCCATGAAGAGATTGGCGTTGACCACTGCCATCGTTGGTCTGCTGGTTGCCGCGTTCCCCCCGCTGGCAACCGCCCGCTCCGGAAACGCCGGACAAGAGGGTCTTCTACCAGGGGAAGACGTCCCAGGACATGGACCTCCTGTTCGACGTCCTGCACACGCAGGACCAGGGCAACCTCTGGGAGCCTTTCTTCACGAATTTCACGATCACCTGCCCCAAGACCGGAGACCAGTTCACGTTCGGGTTCTTCTTCATCGGTTTCCAGATCCCGCTCGTGGACCGACAGTTCGACCTCAATTTCCCGGACCTTCAGATCCCGTTCGACTGGAACGGCACGGTCCGCCGGTTCGACGCCTTCGGCCACCAGAGCCTCGGGTTCGCCGCGTATGACGGCCAGGGGGGCCTCCAGGACTGTGGCACGGGGGAGCTCAACTGGAAGGCCAAGGCGTTGGGGGCTGGCGCTGCACGCGGAGCCAATCAGGTGAAGGGGCAATACCACATCACGATCGAGAAGAACGCATCGGGCAAGGTCACGGAGACCATCTCGTTCTCCCGCTGAACGAGGCCAATGGGAGGCGGCTCGGTCGCCGAGCCGCCTCCCGCTCGCCCGTCGGGTAGCCTTCGGTAACCGATGGGGGCGAGGGGGCGGCATCGCAAGCGGGGCGGTCTGGCGCGTTCGCTCGGCGCGCTGCTGGCTGTCGTCGTCGCCCTTGGGCTGGCCGGGGTCTTCGCCCGGTCGGCCTTCCAACCAGGAACCACCCCGACCCGGGCTACGGGATCGACGCCGCCGGCCTCTCCATCGGTGTCGCCCCTGGCGTCACCGTCGCCATCGCTTTCGCCTTCCCCCAGGGCCACCGCTCCGGCCGGCCGCGGGAGGCTGGTCATCCACGGGACGGGCGACGTCAGCGTTGACCCCAACTACATCCCCAACTTCAGGAGCTACGGTTACGGCTACGCCTGGTCCGGGCTGAACGGCCTGTTCAAGCGGGACGACCTCACCGTGGTGAACCTGGAGTGCGCCGTGTCGAGGCTGGGGAGCCCGGTGCCGAAGAAGTTCAACTTCCGGGGCGATCCCGCCGCCTTGCCGGCGATGCGGGCGGCCGGCGTGGAGGTCGCCAACATGGCCAACAATCACTCCTACGACTTCGGGCCACAGGCACTCATGGACGAGCGGGAGCAGCTCCGCCGCAATGACATCGCTCCGATCGGCGCGGGGGCGGACCCGCAAGAGGCGCTTTCCCCAGCGCTGTTCACCATCCGTGGCTGGCGGGTCGCCGTGCTGGGTTTCGACAAGGTCGTGGACCCCTATCCCGAGGCGGTCGCCAGGCCGGGCCATCCGGGCACGGCGGCCGGCCACAACGAGGCCGCCATGATCGGGGCGGTGAAGGCCGCGGCGGGGGTCGCCGACGTGGTGGTGGTGATGATCCACTGGGGGGTCGAGCTGGACACCCAGCCCCGGGCGTCCGAGGTCAGCCTGGCCCACCGGCTGGTCCAGGCGGGGGCCGACGTGATCTTTGGGGGCCACTCCCATCGTCTCCAGCCGATGGAGAGCTATCGGGGACGCCCCATCTTCTACAGCCTCGGCAACTTCGTCTGGCCGAACCTCTCGGCGGCCGGGGCCACCACGGCGGTGGCGGAGGTTACCATCAGCCCGTCGGGCGAGGTCACCGGCCGGCTCCTCCCGGCCTACATCGAGTCGGCGGGCCATCCCGTGCTCCGGGGGTCCTAAGGGGTCCCGGGGCATGTGCTACCCTTGGCTGCACATCCCATGGCGTTTGTCAAAGAGCAGAAGTCCGCGCTGATCAGCGAATACCGGCGAGGGGAGTCGGATACAGGCTCGCCCGAGGTACAGGTCGCTCTGCTGTCCAGCAGACCGATCATCACTCGCGGCGGGGACTGCTCCAGCTGGTGGGCCGCCGCAGGCGGCTGCTGGAGTACCTGAGGCGCGAGGACGTGGAGCGCTACCGGGTGCTGATCCAGCGCCTGGGGCTCCGGCGCTAGGGAAGGAACCAGGGGCGGCTCGATGAGCCGCCCTCTTCATAGGAAGGGGTTGGACCCAGACAGGAACCGCAAGGACCGCACGGAGCCCGAGGCGAGGCGCGGTCAGTTATCAGTTGCGGACCCCGGTTTCGACTTCTCGACGAGCCCGAGGCCCACCACTGAGAACTGGCCGGTTCCCCTCCCGGGGCGCCCTTACCCGGGCTCCTCGAACCCTACCGATTGGGTCGCCGTCCCGGCGCCCGAGTTCGAGGAGGCAAGCATGGTAATCAGCAAGAGCAGGCTCATCGGCGACACGACGCTGGTCGGGGAGACCGGCAAGCTCGCCAAGCAAGCGCACGGATCGTGCGTGGTGACGCTGGGCGAGACTCAGGTCCTGGCCACGTGCACGACGGCGGAGCCCCGCGAGGGGATCGATTTCTTCCCGCTCACGGTCGACGTCGAGGAGCGGATGTACGCGGCCGGCAAGATCCCCGGAGGGTTCTTCCGGCGTGAGGGCCGGCCCAGCGAGACGGCCATCCTCACGGCCCGGTTGACCGACCGGCCGCTCCGTCCCACGTTCCGTGACGGCTACCACGACGAGGTCCAGGTGGTCATCACGGTCCTGTCGGTGGACCAGGCGAATCCGTACGACATCCCCGGCATCAACGCGGCCAGCCTGGCCGTCATGCTGGCCGGGCTTCCGTTCGACGGTCCCATCGGCGCGGTCCGCCTGGGCTTGATCGGGGGGCAGTGGAAGGTCAACCCGACCTACCAGGACCTCGACCTGGCCACCTTCGACGTCGTGGTGGCCGGCCGGATGAACGACCAGGGCTCCATCGACATCCTCATGGTGGAGGGCGAGGCGCCCGAGGGCTCGTGGGAACGCATCCTCGAGGGCGCGACCATGCCCACCGAGGAGGTCGTGGCCGAGGGACTGGAATTCGCCAAGGGCCCCATCGGCGAGATCATCGAGCTCCAGCGGCAGATCGTGGCCGACGCGGGTACGAAGCCGAAGGAGTTCGTCCCCGCCCCGGCCTACGCGGAAGACCTCTACCGGGCCGTCGAGGAATTCGCCGGGCCGCGCCTGAAGGAAGCGCTGGTCCACGCCAAGGCCGAGCGGGAGGCGAACCTCGACGCCCTCAAGGACGAGCTGAAGGAGCACCTCGCGGCGAGCTTCGGCGAGGAGTACGCGGCCATGGCCACCCAGGTCTCGCCCGCGTTCAAGGAGCTCCAGAAGAAGGCTATGCGCAGGCGGATCATCGAGGAAGGCATCCGGCTGGACGGCCGGAAGCCGGACGAGATCCGCCCCATCACCTGCGAGGTCGGGCTGGTCCCGCGGGCCCACGGCTCGGGCCTGTTCCAGCGGGGCGAGACCCAGGTCCTGAACGTCATCACGCTGGGGATGCTCCGCATGACCCAGATGATCGACACGCTCGACCCGGAGGACTCCAAGCGCTACATCCACCACTACAACTTCCCGCCCTTCTCCACCGGGGAGGTCGGTCGCATCGGCAGCCCCAAGCGCCGGGACATCGGCCACGGGGCCCTGGCGGAGCGGGCCCTCGTCCCGGTGGTTCCGAGCGAGGACGAGTTCCCCTACACGCTGCGCCTGGTGTCGGACGTGCTGGAGTCGAACGGCTCCACGTCCATGGCCAGCGTGTGCGCCTCGACGCTGTCCCACATGGACGCGGGCGTTCCGATCAAGGCGCCGGTGGGCGGGATCGCCATGGGCCTGGTCGCCGAGCTGGGGGAGTTCGTGACCCTGACGGACATCCTCGGGGCCGAGGACGCGTTGGGGGACATGGACTTCACCCTCCAGCTGGACACCAAGGTGACTGGCCTCCCCGCGGAGGTCCTGGCCGGCGCGCTGAAGCAGGCGAAGGACGCCCGGCTGGCGATCCTCGACGTGATGACCAGGACGATCTCAGAGCCTCGCAGCCAGCTCTCGCTGAAGGCACCCCGGGTGATCATGAAGCAGATCCCGGTGGACAAGATCGGCGAGGTCATCGGGCCGAAGGGCAAGAGGATCAACGAGATCATCGCCCTGACCGGCGCCGACATCGACATCGAGGACGATGGGCGGGTGTTCATCGGCTCTCGCGACGGGGAGAGCGCGGAGCGGGCAGTCGACATGATCGAGCAGATCGTGCACCCGCGCCTGCCCCAGGCCGGGGAGCGTTTTGAGGGGACGGTGGTGAAGACCACGGACTTCGGCGCGTTCGTGAACATCATGCCCGGCACCGACGGGCTCGTGCACATCTCCAAGTTGGGCCGGGGCCGACGCCTGCAATCGGTCGAGGAGGCCGTGAAGCAGGGGGACAAGCTCACCGTCGAGGTTGAGAGCGTCGAGCCGGACCGGAACCGGATCGCCCTCAAGCCCGTGGGGGAGGGCTGGGACCCGCCCGAGGGCGGGTGGCCCCGCCAGGAGGGAGAGGGTGAGCGTCGGCCTCGTCCCGACGGGGAGAACCGCGGCCGCGGCTTCCGTCCTCGCAGGGATCGAGACCGGGACCGGGGCGATCGCGGCACCCGGCGAGAGCATTGAGTCCTCGACGCGCCGCCGCCTCCGCCCCGGAGATCTCCCGAACCGAGTACGCGTCGGGCCTGCGCATCGTCACCGAGACGATGCCGGGGATGCGCTCCGTGGCCCTGGGCGTCTGGGTGGACGTCGGGTCGCGCGACGAGCGTCCGGCCGTGGCCGGGGCGTCGCACTTCCTCGAACACCTGCTGTTCAAGGGGACGAAGACACGCTCGGCCCGGCAGATCGCCGAGGTCTTCGACGCGGTGGGCGGGGACCTCAACGCGTTCACAGCCAAGGAGTACACGTGCTACTACTGTCGTGTCCGCGACCAGGATCTCCCCATGGCCGTGGAACACATGAGCGACATGCTCCAGAACTCGGTCCTGGCCAAGGCCGATTTCGAAGCGGAGCGCATGGTGATCGTGGAGGAGATCAACATGCGCGACGACGACCCCGGGGACCTCATCCACGACCTCTTCGCGGAGGCTCTGTGGGACGGGCATCCGCTGGGGCGTCCCGTGCTCGGCACCCGTGAAACCATCGCCTCCGTGTCACGCGACCAGGTCAACCGGTTCTACCGGCGCCTGTACCGGCCGTCGCACTTCGTGATCGCCGCGGCCGGCAGCCTGCGCCACGCCGACGTGTGCCGGCTGGTGGAGCGGCACGTCGAGACGGGCCCTCGCCTTGCCCGGGGCCAGGCTCCCAAGGTGCGGGCCGGCGGGGACACCCCGCCGCTGTCCCGGGCCAGCCAGGTACGGCACCGGCCCACCGAGCAGGCGCACATCACGCTGGGGACCGGCGGCTACTCGCGGAAGGACCCTCGACGGTTCGCCTTCGGTGTGGTGAACTCGGCGCTCGGCGGAGGGATGTCCTCTCGCCTGTTCCAGGAGATCCGCGAGAAGCGCGGCATGGCCTACTCGGTGTACAGCTACCACACGATGTTCGCGGAGACGGGGCTGTTCGCGGTGTACGCCGGGACCACTCCCTCGAAGGCCCACGAGGTCCTCCAGATCGCCCGGGGCGAGATGGCGGACATCGCCGGGGGCGGGCTGTCCGACGACGAGCTGGAGCGGGCCAAGGGTCACCTCAAGGGCTCGCTGGTCCTCTCCCTGGAGGACACCAGCGGGCGGATGTCCAGGATCGGGCGCTCGGAGATCAGCCACGGGGAGATCCTGTCGGTCGACGAGGTCCTGGCCCGGACCGACGCCGTCACCCACGAGGACGCCGAGGCCGTGGCCCAGGAGGTGTTCGGCCGGCCCATGGCCCTCGCGGTGATCGGCCCCTTCGAGGAGGGTGCCTTCGACACCGGGCTCACGGCGGAAGTCGCCGCGTCGCCCGCGCCTCTGGAGGCCGCGGCCCACGCGGAGGGCAGCCGTTGATCCGGGTCGGGGTCCTGGGGGCGGCCGGGCGCATGGGACGACTGGTGTGCCAGGCCGTATGCGACGATCCCGAGCTGGCCCTGGTCGCAGGGATCAATCCCTCCTTCGACGGGAAGCCACTGGGGCCGATGATCGGGCACCCCGAGATCGACGTGCTCGTCTCGAACGAGATCGAGACACTGCTCCAGGCCGAGACCGAGGTGGCCGTGGACTTCACCCGTCCCGACGCCGTCATGGACAACGTCCGGTGGGCGATCGAGCACGCCATGCACATCGTGGTGGGAACGACCGGCCTCGGGCCCGAGCACCTCGCCGAGATCGAGCGGCTACTGGCGGATGAAGGCAACGAGTCGAACGTGATCGTCGCCCCGAACTTCGCCATCGGAGCGGTGCTGCTCCAGCGGCGACGCTCCCTCGGGGACCGCCATGGCCACCGCGGAGCGCATGGCCAAGGCGCGCGGAGAGTCGTGGGAGGGTCCCGGTGGCGAGTCGATCGAGGGGGTTCGAGGAGGGGACGTCTCCGGCATTCGGATCCACTCGGTCCGACTCCCCGGGCTGGTCGCTCACCAGGAGGTGATCTTCGGGGGAACCGGCCAGACCCTGACCCTCCGCCACGACTCGATGCAGCGGGTCTCGTTCATGCCCGGGGTGATCCTCGCCGTCAAGGAAGTGATCCACCGGCCCGGCCTCACCGTCGGCCTCGAACCGCTCCTGGGGCTGGACGAGGTGGAGGTCTAGGTGGGCATC
>VAYC01000368.1 GCA_005885025.1 Actinomycetota bacterium
GGAACATCGGCCGGAGGTTCCGCTCGTCGCCGCGATGATGGGCAACGACGCGGGGGCCGTCGGCGCGGCCGACCTGGCGTGGCTGGAGCTGGTTCCGCAATGAGCGGGCGCAAGCCCAAGATCGGGGTCGTCTTGCCGATGTTCTCCGGTGACCCTGGGAAGGTCCTCGCCGCGGCTCGATCGTCCGAGGACCTCGGGTACGACGGCGCCTTCGTCTTCGATCACTTCTTTCCGCCGGGAGGCCCTCCCGACCGGCCGGCCTTGGAGGCTTGCACCACGCTGGCAGCGGTGGCGGCGGCGACTGCGCGGCTGCGGCTGGGCACGTTGGTCACCCGCGCGGTGCTCCGGCCGCCAGGTCTCCTGGCGAAGATGCTGTCGACGATCGATCTGATCTCCGGCGGGCGAGCAGTGCTCGGTATCGGCACGGGCGACCCCATCGACCGTCCGGAGCACGAGGCGTTCGGTTTCCCGAATCTCGGTTTGTCGGAGCGCCGGGAGCACCTGGCTGAGACGGTTTCGGCGATCAAGTCGCTGTTCCACGGTGAGGTCTACCAGGGTGGGAAGCACGTTCCCCGCGTGGCGGGTCCGCTTCTCCCCCCTCCCGTCCAAGAGGGGGGGCCTCCGGTCTGGCTGGGAGCCCAGAGCGACGAGGTCGTACGGATGGCCGGCCGGCTGGCTGACGGCTGGAACGGATGGGGGCTGCCGCCGGGCGAGTTTCGACTCAAGGCCAAGCTGTTGGAAGAGGAAGCCGGACGAGCCGGGCGGCAAGCCGAGGCCACGTGGGCGGGGATCGTCCTGGTGGGAGAGGACGAGGACGAGGCCACACGGCTCATGGAGGCCCGTCACCAGAGGGGCATGAACGACTCCGTGTCGTGGTCGGGATCCGCGGACGGACTGACCAAGCACCTCCGGGACCTGGCGGACGCCGGCGCCACCTGGGCCATCATGGTGCTGGCGGGTCCCGCCGGCCGCCGCGAGCTGCTGGCCGAGCGCGTGTTGCCTGGCCTTTCCTGAGCCTCCTCTCTCCGAGCCCGAACGGCCGAGGCGGGATCACCCGTCCGTTGGCCACAGATCCCCGATTCCGCTGACATCGCGCCGGCGCCCCTCGCGGATTTCCTACCTGGAAAGACCTCCGGGCGCCCCTAGGGGAAAGGAGCCGTTCATGAGACGCCTCATCACCGTCTGGGTGTTGGTGGCCGGGCTCGTGCTGGCGACGGGAGCCGGAGCGGCGATCGCCGGCCATCGCAAACAGCCAGGCCGCAAGCTCGTCGGAACGGACGAAGGTCACGGCCGGTAGTTCCAAGAGGAATCGATCCACCGTGTCGGTCGGGACGAAGGGCGGCAGCCAGAACGGTGGCCAGGTCGGGGCCAAGGCCAAGTCCAGGAAGGGCGGCTCATCGGCTTCGGCCTCCCGCAGCGCCAGCACGGGCAAGGCGCCGGCGAAGGCTCCCTCGTCCAAGAGCAAGGCGAGGAGCAACAACTCGACCAATGTGAACGTCCGGACCCCGGGCACCCCGGGGATCTCAGTACCTGGATTCCCTCGGGTCCCCACGGTCACTTGATCGGTGGTCGCGGGCACGGCGCGCAGACCTCCGCGTCCCCGATGTCAACACTACCGTGCCCAGCGACTCCCTCAGAGCGGACCCCGGAACGACCGGGGTCCGCTCTGGCCCTTTCCGATGACGGTTGGCTCCTCGAGGTCTCAACGACGGGCAGTGGGAGGTCGATGAGAACAGCGGGGAGAAGCATGGGTACTCGAGCTCGAGTCCAGTTGGGCGGCCTGTCGGCCCAGGTGCTCCACCACGAGCGGGCCCTCGTGGAGCGGGCTGCGGCCGGGGACACGGACGCCTTCGAGCGCCTCATGAAGCGCTATCACGACCGCCTGTACCGGTATGCCCATGTCCGGCTCGGACCGCAGGACGCCGAAGACCTCCTTCAAGACCTGTACCTGGCCGTCTGGCAGGAGCTCTCCTCGTTCCGATGGGACCGGGGAGGCTCCCTGTCTGGATGGATGTTCGCCATCGCCAGGAACATGGTGGCGGACCGGCACCGGGGCAAGCGGGTCGTCTTCCTCCCGCTGGAAAGCGCGGCCGAGCCGTCCGTCGAGTTCGAACACGATGCCGTTTCGGGTCGCGACCTGCAGTGCGCGCTGGAGGAGCTTCCCGCGAGACAGCGGGACGTGATCATCCTCCGGCTGCTGGTCGGCCTCACCACTTCGGAGGTCGCCGCGGCGATAGGGAGGAGCGAGTCGAGGGTGAAGGACCTCCAGCGACGGGGGCTGTCGAAGCTTCGCCGCTGGATGGGGGAACAGCCATGAGGTCGCGCTCCGACGTGCTCGAGCGGTGGTTGGTGAGGCTGGAGGCCGGTGACGACCTCAGCGAGCTGGAGCGGCAGGGCACGAGCCGGACGGGCGCCCTGGCTCGAGAGCTGGCGATCGCCGACGCCATCCGCCGGGAAGCAACGAGGATCGAGGCGCCGAGCTTTGACCGAACGTGGCAACGATTCGCGGTTCGCCTGCATCACCCTGCTGCGCGGTCGAGCCGGCGGAGGGAAGGAGCCGCAGCGTCGGGCAGGCCGCTGGCCGTGGCTGCCGCCGTTGCCCTGATCGTTGGCATCCTCATCGGGCTTCTGCCCCGGTTGCACCTGGCCACCCAGGACGTCGTCGATCGAGCCGTAAAGACCTCGCTGTCGCAGGAAGCCCAGATCCACGTTCGATTGGCGGAAACACGACTGAACGACCTGCTCGGCGCCCTTCACGGCGGGCGAGTGGGAGATGCGCCCGAGCTGGCCAGAGCGCTGTCGATGGACCGCACGACGGCCCTCGCCCTTGGCGCGGACGTAACCGCGCTTGACCGGACGATCCGCGAGGCGATTCCTCCCGCCTTGGCTCGGACCCCGCGCGGCGTCGCGTTGCGGATCCGATCGATCCTGGGGATGCTCCTGGCTCCTCCCGTGGGCGGGCGCGAGGCGCCCGGGTCGAAGGCTCCTTCGGAGGGGAAGGGGACCGGCGGCGAGTCACCGGGGGCTCAACGTCAGCCCGCGGAAGGGCCGCCGCACCCCGGGTCGGGCGGGGGGTCGCTCCTGCCGCCGACCGTACCGCTACCGCCGCTGCCTCGACTGCCGATCTGATTCGTCCAGCACGCTTCGCGCTCGCCTGGGGTGCCGCATCTTTGACGCCATCTGCGTCGGCCCCGTAAGCTCGCTTTTGTCACTCCGCTCGGCGTCCCCGACGTCGACACTGGAAAGGCCGATGGCGAGCAAACGTGTCTTGATCATGGGCGCCGCAGGGCGCGACTTCCACAACTTCAACGTCGTC
>VAYC01000369.1 GCA_005885025.1 Actinomycetota bacterium
TCGACGGCTTCGAGCACCTGATGCGTGGCGAAACCGATCACGTCCAGCGCCTCACGATCACCGACGTCTCGCGCATCCACGTCCTGGGCGGATCGATCCTGTTCACGTCGCGGGCCAACCCCACCATCCGTGACGAGCGCGCGGAGGATCCGGACTGGCGCATGAGGAACACCGTGCGGGCGTTGAAGGAGCTGGCCATCGATGCTCTCCTCACCATCGGCGGGGACGACACGGCGTTCTCGGCGCAGAGAGTGGCCGAGGCCGCGGGCGGAGCCATCAAGGTGGCCCACGTCCCCAAGACCATCGACAACGATCTGCCCCTCCCCAGGGGGGTCTCGACGTTCGGGTTCCAGACCGCTCGCCACGTGGGCGTGGAGCTCGTGAACAACCTCATGACCGACGCCATCACCACCAAGCGATGGTTCTTCGTGCTGGCCATGGGCCGGTCTGCCGGGCATCTCGCCGTGCGAATCGGGAAGGCCGCGGGCGTCACCCTCACCGTGATCGCCGAAGAGTTCCCGCCAGATCGCCCGATCAAGCTCATGCACCTGGTCGACCTCATCGACGCGGCCATGTTGAAACGAGTGGCTCACGGCCGGCCTTTCGGGGTCGTCGTCCTGTCCGAGGGCATCGCCCTTCGCATGGATGAAGCAGACCTCAAGAAGGCCATGCCGGACGTGGAACGCGACGAGCACGGCCACATCCGTCTGGGCGAGCTGGATCTGGACGGCGTACTGGCCGACCTGGTCAGGGAGCGGTTCAGCGACCGAGGACAGAAGGTCACCATCACGCCCAAGAACATCGGGTACGAGCTTCGATGCGCGCCGCCCATCCCGTTCGACATCGAGTACACGCGAGACCTCGGCTACGGGGCCATCGACTACCTGCGGACGCTCCTCCGGGAGGGCGGGGACGAGGTCGGAGCCATGATCACCATCCAGGAAGAGCACATGGTTCCGCTCCCGTTCGGATCGTTCAACGATCCAAAGACCGGGCGGCCCCGGGTTCGCGAGGTCAACATCGACAGCGGGATGTACCGGGTAGCCACCGAGTACATGCTCCGGCTGGAGCAGGAGGATCTCGACGACCCCGAGAAGCTCAAGGCCATCGCCGACGCGGCACGGATGACCCCCGACGAGTTCCGGGAGCGGTACGGGTACGTGGTGACGGCGCGAGCGCCTGCCGGGGCGGCCTGACCGGCGGGACCGCTCGCCTACCCGGCCTCCCGTCGTTCGTTCGGCCTGCGGGGGGCCGGCGGTCGGGCGGGAGGAGCCTCGGGGGTCCCGCGACGCTCGCGAGGTGGAGCCTCCGGTACCCGGCGTTCGGTCGCCGCGAACAGTGCCCACAACAATCCGCCGGCAGCCAGGAAGACCAGGATGATCCCCGGTGGCCATACGAACGAGACCCCGATGGCGATCAGCAGGACGCCGAACATCGGCACCCCTGCCAGGAACTGCGGGGACAACTTGGTACCGATCCAGGCCGCGGGCCGCAGCCAGCGTCCCGCGCGCCACTGTGCTGCCGCAACCGGGCCGAGCAGGCCCAGCAGGATGAGCACGATCGCCGTCGCCATGTGTCCCCCTTACCCGATGGGAGCGGGGGTCATGCCCCCGGATGCCCCCAGCCCGCCGGCTTCCCCGACCGGAGTCCTCACGGATGGTCACTATACTCGGGCCCCGTGACGCGCCCGATCGACCTGCGATCCGACACCGTCACCACGCCCACGCAAGCGATGCGCACGGCGATGGCGCGGGCCGAAGTGGGAGACGATTGGTATGGGGACGATCCCACCGTCAATCGCCTCGAAGAGCGATGCGCGGAGATCACCGGGAAGCAGGCCGCGGTCTACGTGGCCACCGGCACCATGGCGAACGAGATCGCCCTGCACGTGTTCGTTCGCTCAGGGCATCTCGTGGTCTGCGAGGGCACGTCCCATGTCGCGACGGTCGAGGTTGCCTCGGCGGCCGCCATGTCGGGCATGGCCTTCAAGTCGATCGTCGCCGACCGCGGGCAGCTGACCGCGGAGATGGTCGGCGAGGCCCTCGAACCCGATCCCTACGGCGTCGACGTGGTCGACTTGCTTTCCCTCGAGAATACCCATCAGGTGGGCGGCGGTACCGTCATGCCTGTCGAAGAGCTGCGGGGGATCCGCAAGGCAGCCCAGGATGCCAAGGTGCCGGTCTACCTCGACGGGGCCCGGCTCTTCAACGCGAGCGTGGCCTCGGAGACCCCGGTGGGGGAGTATGCGGCGGAGGTCGACGCCCTGATGTTCTCGCTGTCGAAGGGCCTGGGCGCTCCGATCGGGTCCGT
>VAYC01000367.1:0-1310 GCA_005885025.1 Actinomycetota bacterium
AGACATCTTCTCCATAGCTGCGCGAGGTCCCTCCTCCAGCACCCGGTCCCTACTCATAGTGCTCTGTCATAATCAGAGGCCGTTACGCGAGGTCCATCCGGACTGGGTACTCGCAAGGATCGGGAAATGGCTCAGCTGACCAAGGAGGGAACACCGCCGCGGTTGGCTCTTGGCCGCCTCCGATTCCCAGAAGAACTCGAATCAAGCTTCTCCGACTATTACTTCGAGCATTCGCTGCCGTTCGCGCGCTTTGCCATCGTTCTGGCGATCGTGCTCTACGCGCTGTTCGGCATCCTCGACCTTTTCGTCGCCCCCGATGTCGCCGGAAAGATCTGGGTGATCCGCTATGCGATCTTCTGCCCCACCGCGTTGGCTGTGCTCGCCTTCACCTTCACCCGTTGGTTCAAGCGGGCGATGCAGCCGACGCTCTCCGCCCTGGCGACCGTCTGCGGGCTGGGTATCGTGGCGATGATCGCCGTTGCCAAACCGTCGGTCGGCTACCTGTACTACGCAGGGCTTCTGCTCGTCATCCCGTGGGCGTACACGCTGCTGCAGCTTCGTTTCCGTTACGCCACGCGAGCGTGCGTGGCCATCATGGCCGGGTACGAGTTCGTGGCTCTCTGGCTGAAGCCCACGCCGATCGAAATCCTGGTGAACAACAACTTCTTCTTCCTCTCCGCCGTCATCATTGGCGCGGTCGCTGGCTACACGATCGAGCGCGGCGTCCGCACGGATTTCCTTCAGCGGCGTGTCATCGAGGACCAGCGCGCAGAGTTGGCCGTGCACAACGTCCAGCTCGACTCCGCTCTCCAGGCCTCCCTCGAGGAGGTGCGCCGCAAGGCCGAGGATCTCCAGAGGTCCCGAGCCCGCATCGTGACGGCCGCCGATGCCGAGCGTCGCCGCATTGAGCGCAACCTCCACGACGGTGCCCAACAGCACTTGGCTGCCCTGGCCGTTCAGCTCCGGCTCGCCTCGACGCTCGCCGACCACGACATCGACAAGGCCAAAGCCCTCCTCGACGAGCTTCACCAGCAGGTGCAGGAAACCTCCCAGGAGCTGCGGAGCCTTGCTCATGGCATCTACCCCCCGCTCCTCATGGACCAGGGCCTGGCCGTCGCGCTGTCCGCGGCGGCAAGGCGCTCGACCTTGCCCGCCACGGTCGAGATTGACTCTCTTGGCCGATACCCGACCGAGGTGGAGGCAACGGTGTACTTCTGCTGCCTGGAAGCCCTTCAGAACGCAGGCAAGCACGCGGGGGAAGGAGCAACCGTTACCATCCGCGTTGGGGAGGACGCCGGAGGGCTGGCATT
>VAYC01000367.1:1492-3988 GCA_005885025.1 Actinomycetota bacterium
CGAGCTCCGCCAAGTACCGTTCAGGCACCGGCGCTCCGCGGTTCACTGACCCAAGCCGCTGACATCAAGACCAGCTGACCGGGGTTGAAATGAGACCGTCTCCAACCCTTCAGAGAGGACCGACCAAGAATCAGGTGCGCAAAATGGTGCGCGGTCCATCGTCCAGAGGGTCCCCCAAAGAGGACGATTGTTCGCCAACGAGACACGCATTTGTGCATGTCAAGGGCTTTTCTGGAGGCCCCGTCCCTCCGCAAGCCGAAGGTCCAGCAGCTCAAGCGCTGTGCCACGCTCTAACTCGAGGGTTCAGGAACCAGCGGGAAGCGCTCCCGCAACCTCCTGCAGGGACCGCGTCACCAGGACGGCGGTGTTCAGGGCAGACATCCCGAGCGCCTTCTCCTGCTCGGGGGTGAGCGGCAGCTCATCGATGGTCCGGTCCAGCTCCTTCTGATGGCCGGGGTCCAGCTCGCCATGGAGTTCGAACGTCCGAAAGGCGGCATCGGGAAAGCCCGTCCGCTCGATCAGGTCGTCGATCAACTCGCGCTTCGGCGGGAACCCTTCCATGAACGCGAAGTAGCCCAGCAGGGCGACCGGGTGATAGTGGAAGAGCCAGTAGTACTGCGACCCGACCAGTGCGGCGACGGTGTCGGACGGGACACGCGAGAGTGCGGTCGACCGAGGGATCCCCAACACCTCGAGATCCTCGAGCAGCCACTCGTCGTGGTCCGTCTCTTCCATCATGTGGACGTCGAAGTATTCGGCCACACCGGCCGCTACGGGATCGGCGTTCCCCCTGGCCCGTGCCGCGTCGCGCCCCGCCCGCATGATGGGAACGGTGGAGCGGATGATGGTGTGCTGGGTGATCATGTACTCGGGCCACAGCTCGGCCAGCCGCGGATGCATGAACACGCGCTGACAGGCCTCGCCGAAGGGCCCGCTGACGAGCCAGATCTTTCGGCGAAGACGCTCGCTCGGGGTCAGACCCATTCGGCCCTGGCGTGCTCCGAGACGCCTGCCCTCATCAGGGCTCCCTTCACCTTCGCCAGCACGGCCAATTCGTCGGCCGAAAGGGTGGTGAGCACCGCGAGGACGTCCGGGGGGATGCGGTCCTTGTCGACCCCGTGCCGCTGGAGCGTCTGGTCCAGATCGCTTTGAATCGCTTCCCTGAAGGCGGGGTCGTTGATGGCCTTCCCAAGCTTGAGGATTTGAGCTTCCTGATCCGAGTCCATCCTTTCCTCCTTCCTCGACGCTGGCTACAACCTACTCCATTTCGGCTGGCAGGCAGCCCTTCGGCGGAGGTCGGGGCGTCGGCGGAGCCAGGGGGTTGCTGTCCCAGTGAGGCGGTCGCCACAATTGGGTCCTCCTCATGACCGAGACCCCGCCCTCCGAGGCCCGCAAGGTGGTGACCGTCCTCTTCTCGGACGTCACGGGCTCGACGGTCCTGGGGGAGGCGCTGGATCCGGAGTCGCTCCGCCAGCTGATGAGCCGGTACTTCCAGGAGATGAAGGCCGTCGTTCAGCGCCACGGTGGCACGACCGAGAAGTTCATCGGCGACGCCATCATGGCGGTGTTCGGCATCCCCCGGTTGCACGAGGACGACGCTCTGCGAGCCGTCCGGGCTGGGGTGGAGATGCGTGGGGCACTCCACGAGCTGAATGACGAATTCGAACGCACCTGGGGGATCAGGATCCTCGCGCGCATCGGGGTGAATACCGGGGAGGTCATCGCCGGCGATCCCACCCGGGGGGAGTCGTTCGCGGTGGGCGACGCGGTGAACATCGCGGCTCGTCTGGAGCAGACCGCCGAGCCGGGGACCGTCGTCATCGGAGATGCCACCTACCGGCTGGTCAGGGACGCCGCCATCGTCGACCCCGTCGGGCCGCTCACCGTCAAGGGCAAGACGGAGCCGCTGATCGCATGGAAGGTCAACGATGTGGTTCCCATCAAGTCGGGATGGGCGCGAAGGCTCGACTCACCGCTGGTGGGCCGGGCGCGGGAGCTCGAGGCCCTGCAGGAGGCGTTCCGGCGGGCCGCTGAAAACAGGGCCTGCGAGGTCGTCACCTTGGTCGGGGCCGCCGGCGTGGGCAAGTCCCGGCTCTCGTCCGAGTTCCTCACCAGGCTCGGAACCGGCCCCAGGATCGTCCAGGGCCACTGCCTGCCGTACGGGGAGGGCATCACGTTCTGGCCCATCGTGGAGGTGCTTCGGGACGCCGCGGGCATCAGCGACGAAGACTCGCCGGAGGAAGCCCGGCCCAAGATCCTCGAGCTGCTCGAGCCGGTCGACGAGGCGGCGCTCATCGGCGAGCGCCTGGCTGCGCTCCTCGGCCTGTCGGATGTCACGCCCGGCATCCAGGAGACCTTCTGGGCCGTGCGCAAGCTGTTCGAAGAGCTGGCCGCCCGACGTCCCCTGGTCGTCGTGTTCGACGACATCCAGTGGGGCGAGATCACGTTCCTCGACCTCGTGGAGTATCTCGTGGACCTGATCAAGGGAGTGCCGGT
>VAYC01000367.1:4038-6038 GCA_005885025.1 Actinomycetota bacterium
TCGAAGGCCTCATCGTCAACCTTCTCAGCGGCGATGCTCTGGCTGGTGGGATCGGCGCACGCATCGCGGACGTCACCGAGGGAAACCCCCTGTTCGTCGAGGAGATCCTGCGGATGCTTGTCGACGATGGGTTGCTCCAGCGCAACAACGGGACGTGGACGGTGGCCGGAAACGTCTCGGCGCTGGCGATACCGCCAACCATCCACGCGCTCATCACGGCTCGACTGGATCGCCTGGACCGCGAGGAGCGGGCGGTGATCGAACGGGCCGCGGTGGTCGGGCGGGTGTTCTGGTGGGGCGCGGTCGCCGAGCTGTCTCCCGAGAGAGAGCGCCCCGCCATCGGGAGTAGCCTTCAGTCGCTGACCCGGAAGGATCTGATCCGCCCGGACAAGTCCGAACTGGGACAGGAAGACGCCTTTCGTTTCTCGCACATCCTGATTCGCGACGCGGCCTACAGCGGGATCCCCAAAGCGGTCCGCGCGGAGCTCCATGAGAGGTTCGCTGCCTGGGTCCAGGCCCGCACCAAGGACAGGGTGGGCGAATACGAGGAGATCATCGGCCACCACCTGGAGGCGGCGTACCGGGCGCTGTCTGAGCTCGGTCCGGCGAACGACCGGACCCAGAGCCTCGGGCACCGGGCCTCGATCCCGCTCACCTCGGCTGGCCGGAGGGCCTTCGCCCGAGGGGACATGCCCGCGGCGGTCAACCTCCTCTCCCGAGCCGTCGAGCTCGCTCCGGCAGACGACCCCATCCGGGTGCAGGTGCTGCCGGACCTGGCCTTCGCGTTGCTCGAGACCGGAGACTTCAGCCGCATGCAGGAGGTGGTCGCGGAGACGACGGAGGCCGCGGAGGGCTCGGCCGATCCCACGCTGAAGGCGCTCGCCGTCATCCTCAGGTTGTGGACGAGCGTCTTGACGAACCCCGAAGGTTGGGCCGAAGAGGCCCTGCCCCAGGCCACCTCGGCGATCGCGATGTTCGAGAATCAGCGCGACGACGGAGGGTTGGCGAAGGCCTGGTCGCTCCTGGGCCTCGTGCGCGTCCTGACGTGCCAGTTCGCCACGTCCGAGGAGGCGTGGGAGCGGGCGGCGCGGCATGCCCACGCCGCCGGACAGGAGCGCGAGGAGCTCGAGTACCTCTCGTGGGTACCGCTCGTCGTCTGGGGCGGTCCGACGCCGGTGGAGAAGGGACTGCTTCGATGCGCGGAGGTCCTGGGACGGGCCTCCGGGGACCGCAAGGCCATGTCCACCGCGCTCTTCACCATGGGCAAGTTCGAGGCCATGCGCGGTCGGTTCGATGACGCCCGCGCCCTGATCGCACGATCGCGTTCCATCCTCGAGGAGGTCTCGCTGCCTGTCTGGGTGGCCGGACCGCTCGCCCAGATGTCCGGGTGGGTGGAGATCCTGGCCGGGGATCCCGCCGCGGCGGAACCAGAGCTCCGGGCCGGAGCCAAGACGCTCCAGGAGATCGGCGAACTTCCTTGGCTCTCCACGGTCGCGGGGATCCTGGCAGAGGCCATCTACGCGCAGGGACGATACGACGAGGTCGAGGAGTGGCTCCGTACGTCAGAGGAAGCCGCCGGTACGGAAGACGTCTACTCGCAGTCCCTGTTGCGATCGATCAAGGCGAAGCTCCTGGCCCGGCGGGGAGAAGCGGAAGAGGTGGAACGATTGGGCCGCGAGGCCGTGGCCCTCACCGAGCCGACCGACTTCCTGTTCATGCGGGCGTTCGCGCTGCTCAGCCTGGGGGACGCCCTCGTCACCACGGGGCGGAGGGATCGAGCGGTCTCTGTTCTGAACCGCGCGCTGGAAGTGTGCGAGCGGAAGGGATTCACGGTAGGAGCCGACCGGGCACGGGAGCTGCTGGCAAAGGGATAAGGGGGCCCTCGCCCGGATGTTCGCTTTTGGAACTCCGCGTTGGCAGAATACGTGGCAACCTCTACCCGTTTCGCCAAGCTCACCAGGGAGGTGTCTGCTGGACACGGTCACCGGACCGGTCTCACC
>VAYC01000067.1:0-12122 GCA_005885025.1 Actinomycetota bacterium
CGATCTCCTTCGGCCTGGTCTCGATCCCGGTCGGCCTGTTCCCAGCGACGGAGGAGAAGACGCTTCGCTTCAATCAGCTCCACGACAAGGACCACGGACGCATCAAGTACAAGCGAACGTGCGCCGCCTGTGGCGAGGAAGTTCCCTTCGAGCACATCGTGAAGGGCTACGAGTACGAGAAGGACAAGTACGTCGTGCTGGAGGACGGGGACTTCGCCGCGGTTCCGGTGCAGTCCAGTCGGGCCATCGACATCGTGCAATTCGTCGACCTAGAGGAGATCGATCCTCTGTACTTCCAGAAGTCCTACTACGTGATACCCGAGGAGACCGGGGTGAAGGCGTACACGCTGCTCCGGAAGGCCATGGCGGAGGACGGCAGGGTGGCGGTGGCCAAGATCGCCCTACGCGAGAAGGAGCACCTCTGCACGCTCCGCTTCAAGGACGACGTCTTCGTGCTGGAGACGATGTTCTGGCCGGACGAGATCCGGGCCACCGAGTTCGAGGTCCTCGACAAGAAGGTCGAGGTCAGGCCGCAGGAAGTGCAGATGGCCAAGAGCCTCATCGACAACCTCACCGACGAGTTCAACCCGTCGCAGTTCAAGGACGAATATCGCGAGGCGATGCTCCAGATCGTCGAGAAGAAGATCGCCGGCGAGGAGATCGAGGTCATCGCGGAGCCCGAGGCGACCAAGGTGGTCGATCTCATGCAGGCTCTGAAGCAGTCGGTCGAGGCCACGAAGAAGAAGGCGGCTCCGAAGAAGGCCGCCTCGCGGCAGAAGAAGGCTGCGGCGTCGTAGAGGGCCTCCTGGCGAGGTGCAGGCTGGGATGAGCGGATGAAGTTGATCCTGGCGGTCATCAAGCCGCACCGGCTCGACGAGGTGAAGGAAGCCCTCCGCGAGATCGGGGTCAACGGGCTGACCTCTATCGAGGCTCAGGGATTCGGCCGCCAGCGCGGACACACCGAGATCTACCGCGGAGCCGAGTACCAGGTCGATTTCGTGCCGAAGGTGCAGATCGAGGTCATGGCCGACGAGGACGAGGTCCAGGGGATCGTGGACGCGATCCTCAAGACTGCCAGAACAGGCAAGATCGGGGACGGGAAGATCTTCGTCCTGCCCGCCGAGCAGGTGTACCGCATCCGCACCGGGGAAATGGGGCCCGACGCGATCTGAGGCCCCGGCCGCCCTCGCCGCGCTGAAGTCGGAGCTGGCCGCGTTCGACGCCGAACCGCTTGCCGGCGCGAGTGGTCTCGACCTGGCCCGGCGCCGGGCCGACGCGGTCGACGAAGCCGTCAGGGCGCTGTTCGCGCCGTTCGGGGCGCCCGGGCTTGCTCTGGCCGCTGTCGGGGGCTATGGCCGGCGAGAGCTCACCCCAGGTTCCGACATCGACCTCCTGTTCCTCCACTCGGGTCTCAGCGAGGACTTCGTACGGCAGGCGGTCGACGCGGTCCTGTATCCGCTATGGGACACAGGGATGCGGGTCAGCCACGCTGTCCGCACGGTGGAGGAGTGCGGTGCCGAGTCGAGGAAAGCCCTCTCTACCCTGACCGCGCTGCTCGATGCCCGGCTCCTGGAGGGGAGTGCGGAGCTCGTCGAAGCAGCGCGGAAGACCGTCTTGCACATCGCGCGGGAAGATCCCCAATCCCTTGCCGGTGAGCTCTTGGCGGAGCAGGTCGATCGAGATCGAAGATTCGGCGCTTTGTGGAGGACGGTCCAGCCCGACCTCAAGGAAGGAGTGGGAGGCCTCCGTGATGTTCAGGTCGTTCGATGGATCGGGGCGGTCGGCGATGTGGCCGGATCTGAGGAACGAGTAGAAGCTGCCCTCGAGCTCTTTCTGCGGGTGCGGATGGCCATGCACGTGATCGGAGGCTCAGGTTCCAACGGTTTGGTGGCCGAGCTCCAAGGTCCCGTCGCCGACTCCCTCGGCTACAACGAGGCCGAGGGATGGGAACCTCGCGACGCTCTCATGCGGGACGTGTTCGCCGCTGCCCGGTGGGTCCACGCCGCCACCCTCGAAGCAACAACGGTGGAGCCCTCGCCCCCGCCCCGTTCCTTGGCCGACTTCCTCCAGGGCTCGCTCGGCGAGCCAGACACCCTAGGCCATCCGTTGGCCACCGAATCGATAGGGTCACTCGTCGCTATCGGACCGGTATGGAACAGGGTGAAAGGTCGTCCGCAGCGGGATCCCTACCACCGCTACCCGGTCGACGTGCATCTGCTGCAGACGGTTCGAGACGTAGTGAGGCTGTTCCGGGGGTCGCTGGAGCCCTTCGTCGCGGAAGCGGTTCGGTCCATCGAAGATCCAATGCCCCTCCTCATGGGAGCCCTGTTTCACGACATCGGTAAGGTTGGCGAAGGGTCACACGTCGCCACCGGAGTCCTTGTCGCAAGTGACGTCCTGAAAGGCCTGGGAACGGACGAGAGGCTTCGCGACGACGTCCTCTTCTTGGTCGGCGAGCATCTCCTGCTCTCCGACACCTCCACCCGGCGCAATCTGGAGGACGAAGACCTGATCGTCCAGGTCGCCGCCCGGATCGGGGACCGGCGCCGGCTGGCCATGCTCTATCTGCTCACGGTGGCCGACGCCATGGCCACCGGGCCTACCGCCTTCACGCCCTGGCGGATGACGCTCGTCCGAGACCTCGTGGCCAAGGTCGACCATGTCTTCGAGCGGGGACTCATGGATGAAGACCGGGCCGGCCGCCTGGCCGCGGCGCAAGGTGCGCTTCGCGTCGCTCTGGCCGCGAGCGGCTCATCCGATGATCGGATCGCGATGTTCCTGGGGACGGTGCCTCCCGACTACCTCTTGCGGACATCGCCCGACCAGGCTGTCCATCACCTCGACCTGATCCTTCCTGCCCCGGCCGAGGGCGAGGTACGAACCGACGTCCGTCCGGGGCGCTCGTCCGAGACCTATCGCGTCGCCGTCGGGGCGGTGGATCGCCTCGGGCTGCTGGCGGCCGTGGCGGGTTCCTTCACGCTGGCGGGGCTATCGATCCTTTCTGCGCACGCCTTCACGACCGAGACGGGCATCGCGCTCGACCTGTTCGAGGTGCGAGGCGCGTTCGAAGAGGAAGTGGACGACCGGCGATGGGACCGCTTTCGAACGACGCTCCGGGACGCCCTGGCAGGGAGCGACCTCGGGGAGAAGGTGCGATCCCTCCGGGCGCATTACCGGCCGGCCGGAACGGACGTTGCGGTGACGGTGAACGTGGATCAGGAGGTCTCGGACTTCTTCACCGTGGTCGAGGTCGGCGGGCGGGATCGCCTTGGTCTGCTCTTCGACCTCGCCAGGACCTTCTCCGACCACGGACTCGATGTCCATGTGGGGAAGGTGGCGACGTACGGGCCCCGCGTGGTGGACATCTTCTACGTTCGAGACGAGCAGGGCCAGAAGGTGCAGGACCCTGAACGCGTCCTCGAACTCATTCGGGGACTGAGGGAGGCCGTCTCAGGCGGCTGAGTCCAGAACAAGCTCGTGCATCCGCTGCGCGAAGATCGGACCGGCCCCCTTCTCCTCGTGCTTGAAGTAACAGAACACGTCCACGCCGCCGTCCAGCGCGGCGCGGATCCGGCCGGCCCACGTGCGCAGTTCCTCCTCCGAGTACTGCAACTTCCGTAATCGGAGGTAGGCGAAGGGCTCTGCCGGGAGAGGACCGTCTCCGGCCGGCTTCTCGTCGGTCTCCGCCAGGCACCAGGCGGCGCCCTGAGAGGCCAGGACGTCCTTCGCCTCTGCCCAGGATGGATGGCGGAACTCGAAGGCATACCGAAAGGTCGGCGGGAGGAACCCGAGGAAGTTCTCGATGAGCGAACGGTCGTAGGGGAGGTTCGGTGGGCATTGGAACAGGATCGCCCCGAGCCGCGGCTCGAGCGCCTTGGCCCGGCCCAGGAAGTTCGAGACAGCCTCGTCGGCGTTCGCCAGGCGCAGCCAGTGCGTGATGCGCTGATGAGCTTTGAGCGTGATCTGGAACCCCTCGGGCGTGGCCTCGCGCCAGCCGGCCAGGGTCGTCTCCGCCGGCTGCTGCCGAAACGTGTAGTTGATCTCGACCGAGCCGAATCGCGTGGCGTAGAACGGCAGCATGTCGCGCTGCTTCAGGCTCGGCGGGTAGAACGGTCCCTTCCATTCGTCGTAGGCGAACCCCGACGTCCCGAGGTAGAGGGTCCCAGGCACGGTTCGATTCTCGCACCGGGCGCCAGATGGCCGCCCGCTCGGCATAATCCTCGCATGGCAAAGGAGACGGCCACTTCCCGTGAGGTCGAGTTCCGCTTCCCGGCCGGACGCCGCGAGCTGTCGGCCCTGTGGAGGGATGCGCCCCAGGCCCGCGCCGTCTGCGTGGTCGGCCACGGAGCGGGGAACGACATGCGGAACCGGTTCCTCGACGGCGTCGTTCAGGGTCTGATCGGCCACCGCGTCTCCGCCATGCGGTTCAACTTCCCCTTCACCGAGGAGGGCCGTCGTGGTCCGGACCGGGCACCCGTCCTGATCGAGGCGTGGCGCTCGGCGCTCGCGGAGGCCGAACGGCGGGCCGGGGGCCTTGCGCTCGTGGCGTCTGGCAAGTCACTCGGCGGCCGGATGGCTACCATGCTCGCCGCGGAGGACCCAGAGGGGTTTTCGTGCGCGGCCATCGTCTTGTTCGGCTATCCGCTCCACGCTCCCGGGCGGACCGACCAGCCACGAGACGCGCACCTGTCCTCCGTCCGGGTACCCATGCTGTTCATCCAGGGAACGGCCGATGCCTTGGCCGACCTCGCGCTGATCCGAGGAGTCGTCCGGCGATTGGGGCCGCGGGCCAAGCTTCATCTCGTCGAGGGTGGGGACCATTCGTTCCGGGTCCGGGGCGCCCGCCGTCCCGACGAGGAGATCGGACAGGAGCTCGGCCAGGTAGCGTCTGACTTCATCGCCGGTGTCGTGAGCTGATGCCGAGGCGCCATCGCTCCGCCCGTGAGCGGGTGCCTGCGGCCGAGCCCGTCGAGCGGCCGCGCGGGGTCGCCCCGGCATGGGCGCAGGTGGAAGGGGCGACGGTTCGGACTGTGTCGGGGGAGGCCGGGAAGACCTACCGGTGCCCCGGATGCCATCAAGAGATCCGGCCGGGCACGCCCCATCTCGTGGTCATGATCGGGGGGGATCTCGAGGGGCGCCGGCACTGGCACACCCCGTGCTGGCGCCACGAGCTCAACCAGCGCCTCCGCTGATGGGGGTTGGCCCAGGTCGCCGTGCGGAGGAGCTGTATCGGGAGGAAGGGACGCGGTTGTGGCGGGCGGTCCTCGCGTACACGGGGGATCGCGAGATCGCGAACCACGCCGTGGCGGAGGCCTTCGCTGACCTCCTCCGCCGCGAAAGGCCATTCCGCCGGCCCGTCCCGATGATCTGGCGAGCGGCTTTCCGGTTCGGCACTGGTGAGATGGCAGGCCGGGCGCGGTTCGCGGGCCCTGGTCCGCCCGAGGGTGTTGACGCGGTGCTCGACGAGGGGGGGTTGCACGACCCCTCTGGCCTGCTGCTGATGGGCCTTCGGCGCCTCGTACCAACTCAGCGGGGAGCCCTTGCCCTTCGGTACTACGCCGGATACTCGATGAGGGCCGCGGCCAGGATCTTGGGCTCCTCGTATGTGGCGATGCCCCTGCGCCTCTTTCGAGGCAAACGGCGGCTTCGCCGTCTCCTGAAAGAAAAGAGCGCTGACCTGAAGGCGCGGTTCGCGATGTTGGAGCGAGTCACCGCGCCGGATCTGTGGCGCGACATCGAACGCGCCGGTCGACTTTAGAGCAGGGCGAGCTGCTCTGGCGGATCCGCCTCCATTGAGGGCTGAGCCCTTGACGGCCGAATGCGCCGGGCGTCCTGCGGGCCCCGCGCTCCCACCCCGTACCTCGCGGCGAGCTCGCGGACCCGACCGGTAACCTCCTCCTGGTACTCCTTGGGGGCATACGCCCCGCGGGCGTAGAGGCGTTCGTACCGAGGAACAAGGTCCGAATGATTCTCGGCCAGCCACTTCAGGTACCACTCCCGGGCGCCGGTTCGAAGATGCAGGAGGATGGGCGACACGTGGGTGGCCCGTGACTCCGCGATCGCCCGCACGGTAGCGGCGAGCTGGGACGGCGAGTCGGTGAGGAACGGGATGATCGGAGCCATCAGCACCCCGCATTCGATCCCTGCCTCGTTCAACGTCCGGCACACCTCGAGCCGTTTCAGGGGACTCGGCGTCCCCGGTTCGAGCAGGCGCCATAGCCTCTTGTCGACGAAACCAACGGACACGTTCGTCCCCACTTCCGCGACCGCCGCGCACTCCTGGAGAAGCTCGATGTCCCTCAGGATGAGCGAGCCCTTCGTCAGGATGGAAAACGGGTTCGCGAAGTCACGGAGGCCTTCCAGGATCCCTCGCATCAACTGGTAGCGACCTTCCGCCCGCTGGTAGGGATCGACGTTGGTTCCCATGGCGATGTGCTCACCGGTCCAGGACTTCGCAGCCAGCTCCTTCCGCAGGAGCTCAGCGGCGTTCACCTTCACCACGATCTGGGAGTTGAAGTCCTCGCCGTAATCCATATCCAGATAGGTGTGCGTGTTCCGAGCGAAGCAATAAAAGCACGCATGTGAACATCCCCTATAGGGGTTGATCGTCCAACGAAACGGAACGCGCGATGCCTCGGGAACCCGATTGATGATCGAGCGTGCCCGCACCTCGTAGAAGGTGATGCCGCGGAACTCGGGAGTGTCGAACGTGCGGACCACGGCGCCCTGCTCGAAGAGCGGAACCGTCATCCGTTCCCGCCCCGGCGGATCGATCAGGCGAAGGTTGTCCCAGCGCACGAGGGGAGCTATGCTATCCGAACAAACGTTCGATTGTCCAGCGCGACGTGAGCCACGATCAACCCTTGCTGCTCTTCTACGACGAGGCGTGCCCGGTGTGTCGGGCCTCCGTCAGAGGTATCTTGCGGCTCGCTCCGAGATCCTCGATCCGGCCAGTCGGGCTGCGTACTGCCGCCGCCGACCGGCTCCTGCAGGGCGAGTCGGTAGCCGAGCGGCTCCAGGCCTTTCACCTCGTCGCGGCCGACGGCCACCACTGGAAAGGCCCGGACGCTATCCCACCGCTGCTCGAACAACTTCGGCTCCGGCCGGCAGCATCGCTGCTTCGACAGAGCCCACTGGCGTTTCGGACGACGGCGCGGGCCTACCATTGGGTGGCGCGTAACCGCGGCCGGCTGGGTCGTTTCCTCCCGAGATCGTGGGGTCGGCCGCTGCAGGAGTCGGAGCTGCCCGAAGGCCCGGTATGATGGCCGCCCGGTGGACGTCAGGGTCGCCATGCGCCAAGAGCCGAGCGGGAAGTGGGTTGCCCACACGCTCTCGGATCCACCCATCAAGGCAACCGGATCCTCGAGGGAACGTTGTCTGGCCAGTCTGCAACGAGCCGTCCGTCCCGCCATCGGCCGAAGCCAAGCACGTCAGCCGCTGACACTCGTCGTGGAGGTCTTCCCGGTGCTGGCGGGGGTCGCCGAGGCAGCCGACGTGATGGGGTGGGACAAGCGCCGAGTCATCACCTACATCGACCGCGGCCGCTTCCCCGAACCGATCCAATCGCTTGCCTCGGGGCGGGTCTGGGTCAGGTCCGACGTGGAATCCTTCGCCCGGGATTGGCGCGCCAGGCAGAACCGCCGGTCGAAGAATCGACGATGAAACAGGAAAGGCCGGGTTTCCCCGGCCCCTCCTGATGCTGGCTTCCGCGCCCGATTAGGCGGCGCGAGAGCCGATGCGGCGCTCGATCTCGGCGCCCTCGTCGTACGCCCGCCGGGCATACGAGGTGATGAATCCGATCCCCTCATGCCACAGCGAGGCCAACCCGCCGATCACCAGACCGGTGGCCACCGGTCCCATCCACAGGCTGCGGAACTGGATGCCCCAACCACCGAACATGGAGTAGTCCAGCACCCACGTCGCCAGGAGTCCGAATCCAAGATCGAGAAAGATCCGGAGGCCCCGGGAGACTTCGCCGAGCCGGCGGGCAAGGTTGACCAGCGTGTAGACGGCCAGACCGAGCAGAATCACTGTCGCGAACTCGTGCATCGTCTCACCTCCTTCCGGGCCACTTCGACCAGGCAAAACGTCAGAAAGTAACAACGAGTGCCAGCGCAATCCGAGCCCGCCGACCCGAAACCTACTTGTGCGTATACTTCGCTGCGGCCTTGTCCGAACGGGCAGGTTCGAGCCCTCGGGTGGGATCGCCGGCGATGGAAGGAGGACGACGTGGGTGTGAAGTTCCTCTCCGACGAGTGGATGAAGGCCGTGCAGGACTCTCTCAACAGCAACCAGGCGTTCAAGGGCGCGGCCGGATCTCAGATTGCCAAGATCCAGCAAGTGGTGACCACTCCAGAAGGCGAGAAGCGATACTGGTTCAAACTGGAAGGCGGGCAAGCCTCGCTCGGTTCGGGCGAGTCACCGGACCCGGTAGACGCCACGATCACCCAGGACTACGACACGGCGGTGGGCATCTCCAAGAACGAGCTCTCTGGCACGGCGGCCTACATGAGCGGGAAGCTTCGAGTGTCGGGCGACCTCATGAAGTTGATGCAGCTCCAGGGGGCTCTCGGACAGATGCCCGCTGCACTGAAGGATCTGGACGTCGACTATTAGAAGGCCCCGGGGGCGGGAAGGACGATGAAGGTTCCCGAAGCCCGAGCCAAGAGCCGTCCCTCACCGTCGAGCACCTCGCTCTCGCCGTAGCCCATCCGTTGGCCGAGGTGCACGGCCCTTCCCCGTCCCACCAATCGGTTCCCCTCGCCCTTTGCCAGGAAGTGCACGTTGAGCTGTGCCGTGCGGTGCGTCAGCCCGGGGCGGAGGCGGGACCGGAGCGCCAGCCCGATCGAGGTATCGGCCACGGCGGTGATGATGCCGCCATGAACGATCCCCTGCGGGTTGAAGTGGTGAGGTCGAAGATCCATGGCCAGCTCGGCCGTCCCGTCGCCGACAGACACCAGGTGAAGCCCGACCCATTGATGGAACGGGGAACGACTGACCCGAGCCCGCAAGGTTTCGAGATGCCGCTCGTCCAGTCCCGGACCGATCTCCTCGTCCACGTGAACCTCCTCGCGTCGCTCGTCCGCGGTGCCAACCCTATGATGGGGAGCAACTCCGTTCGCGGGTCGGTCGTGAGCGTTTACTGGAGGGGCGGTTGGATCCGAAGGAGATCTTCGAGCTGATCGTGAAAGCCGACGAGGCTCTGAAGTACGCCACCGAAGAGAAGGCAGCGGTGAGAACCCGGCAGGCCCGGGACCTCCTGACCAGGGCCCGGGACGAAGCCCGGACCATCGGGAACCAAGGGCTCGTCGACCAGGCCGAACGCCGCCTCGCAGACCTCGACGCGGGCTGACCCCTTCACGCGCCGGGGAAGTCCGGAGTCCGGCCCGGTCCCGAACAGCCGGTCCCCGAAGTCGCCTAGGCCCGGAAGGATGTAACCCTTGTCGTTCAGGTCGCGGTCGAGGGCGGCCGTGAACACCGGGACGTCCGGGTGCTCTCGCGACATCTTCTCCGCGCCCTGCGGGGCCGCCACCACGCAGACGAACCGGATCTCGGCCGGCCCTCGTTCGCTGATCCGGGCGCACGCGCCGGCCGCCGATCCGCCGGTAGCCAGCATCGGGTCGAGCAGCAGTACGTGCCGGCCCTCTACCGGCGGGAGCTTCTCGTAGTAGGAGGTGGGGAGCAACGTGGCATCGTCTCGCTCCAGACCCACGTAGCCGACCGAGACCTCGGGGAACAACTCGGTGACCGCCTCCAGCATCCCCAGACCCGCGCCGAGGATGGGGACGGCGACGAGGTCGGGCGAGATGAGCCGGCCGGTGGTTCGCTCGAGGGGCGTCTCCACTTCGACCTCGACCGTCGGCAGCCCGCGGACGGCTTCGAGGACGATCAGGATCGTGAGGCGCTTGGCCAAGGTGCGGAAAACGGTCGGCGGTGTCTCCACGTCTCGAAGCCGCGTCAGCAGGTGCTGTGCCAGCGGGTGGTCCACGACGGTGAGGGACATGTCGGGGGCATGCTAGCCGAGCCGCTTGACCCGGTGAGGTCCCATCCACCAGAGTACGGTCCGCCGGGGACGGACTCGGCCGTGCGCAACCGCTCGGCCTGTGGTTTCGTACGCACGAAGGCGGTTGTCCCGAGGAGGGGGAAATGAGAAGAGCGATCAGGACCGTGGCGGTGCTGGCCATCGTCGGTCTGGTGGCGGCGGCCTGCGGAGGGACGAAGACTCCCTCCGGAGGTGGAACGAAGGTCAAGATCGGGATGGTCTATGACCTCGCCGGACGGGGCGACAAGTCCTTCAACGACTCAGCCTACACAGGATTGCAGAAGGCGGCGAAGGATTTCTCCAACATCAGTGTGAAGGACCTCACGCCGGTGGCCAGCGGAGCGAACCGGCAGGCCCTTATGCGCCTCCTTGCTCAGTCGGGGTACACGTTGGTCTTCGGGAACGGGTTCGCTTTCGCGGACGATCTCGCCAAGGTGGCCAAGGACTTCCCTTCCATCAAGTTCGCCTGCACGGACTGCGGGATCCCAGACCTCACAGCGAGCTCCAACGTGGTGAACAACGACTTCGCGGCCAACGAGGGATCGTTCCTGGTGGGCGCCGCCGCCGCCCTGAAGTCCAAGACTGGGAGGGTCGGGTTCATCGGAGGCGTGGACACGACGCTGATCCATCAGTTCCAAGCGGGGTACGAGGCGGGAGCGAAGTACGTCAATCCGAGCATCACGGTCGACATCAAATACCTGACCACGCCACCGGACTTCAGCGGCTTCTCCGATCCCGCCAAGGGGAAGGAGGCCGCGCTCGGGCTGTTCCAGGGTGGTGACGACGTCGTCTACCACGCGGCGGGCGGTTCTGGGAGCGGCCTGTTCACCGCGGCCAAGGAGTACTCGACCTCAAACAACACGAAGGTCTGGGCCATCGGGGTGGACTCGGACCAGTACCTCACCGCCGCGGCGGACGAGCAGCCGTACATCCTGACCTCGATGATCAAGCGCGTGGACGTGTCCGTCTACGACACGATCAAGGAGTTCCTGGACGGCAAATTCCAGGGGGGCACTCGGTTCTTCGGCCTGAAGGATGGCGCGATCGGTTATTCCACGTCGGGCGGGAACATCGACGACATCAAGAACCAGCTGGAAGACCTCAAGGCGAAGATCATCAGCGGACAGATCAAGGTTCCGCTGCCCACGTCCTAGGCAGCGTCAGGAGCGGAATGGGTGGGTCCGAGGGCCGGTGGCCCCCGGACCTGTCCATCTGGGAGCGAGTCGATGGCCGAATCCGTCGCGGCCGTAGAGCTCGAGGGGATCACAAAGCGCTTTCCCGGAGTGGTGGCCAACAATCGCGTCGGGCTCCGGGTGATGCCGGGCGAGGTCCACGCCATCGTCGGGGAGAATGGCGCGGGCAAGTCGACGCTCATGAAGATCCTCTACGGGATGCAGCGTCCCGACGAGGGGACCATCCGCGTGAGCGGCGCCGAGGTTCGCTTCCGCTCTCCAAAGGACGCCATCGCCAGAGGCATCGGGATGGTTCACCAGCACTTCATGCTGGCGGACAATCTCACGGTTCTGGAGAATGTCGTACTCGGGTCCGAGCCGGTCCGGGGACCGCTCTCGGGCAGCTACGGCCTGCCGCTTGATCCGGACCGGCTGGTGGAAGACCTGGCCGTGGGGGAGCGCCAGCGCGTCGAGATCATCAAGGTGCTGTACCGGGGCGCCCGCATCCTGATCCTCGACGAGCCGACCGCCGTCCTCGTTCCAGCGGAGGTCGACGACCTCTTCGACCACCTCAGAGAGTTGAAGCAGGAAGGGGTCACGATCATCTTCATCTCCCACAAGCTCGAGGAGGTGCTGGCGCTGGCCGACACCATCACGGTCATGCGGGGAGGCCGCACGGTGGCCACCGTCAAGCCACAGGACGTGACCGGGCGGCAGCTCGCGGAGCTCATGGTTGGGAGCGAGCTTCCCCGTCCCGAGACCCGGGAGTCCACGGTCCGGGACGAAGTCGCCATGTCCGTGCGAGAACTGACGGTCCGGACGAAGGGTCGCCGGGTCTTGCTGGACTCCCTCTCGTTCGAGATCCGTCGGGGCGAGGTCGTAGGCATCGCCGGTGTGGAGGGAAACGG
>VAYC01000067.1:12133-25057 GCA_005885025.1 Actinomycetota bacterium
CCGTGATGCGGCTGGCTCCGGTAATCGAGGGGACCATCCGGTTGGGAGATCGGGACATCACATACTGGTCGACCCGAGGTCGCCGGGAGGCGGGGATCAGCTATATCCCTGAGGACCGGCAGGAGATGGGGCTGATCCTCCCGTCGCCGCGCTGGGAGAACACCATGCTCGGACGCCAGACGCAGCAACCCTTCGTCCGGGGGGTGTGGGTCGACGTGAACGGTGCGCGGGAGCGGACCCGCCACGTCGTGGAGGAGTTTCGAGTGGTGACGCCGAGCGTCGACGTGGCGGCTTACGCCCTGTCCGGGGGGAACCAGCAGAAGCTCATCGTAGGGAGGGAGATGACTGCCGGCCCGCTCGTCTTGATCGCGGCCCAGCCCACACGGGGCATCGACGTCGGGGCTCAGGCCGCGGTGTGGGACCAGATCCGTCGAGCTCGGAAGCTGGGCCTCGGTGTGCTGCTCATCTCTGCCGATCTCGAGGAGCTCATCGGGCTGTCGGACACCCTGTACGTGATCTTCCGAGGCCGGCTCGTCGCACAGCTCGACCCCCAGACGGTCACCCCCGAGGAACTCGGCTCCTACATGACCGGAGCGCACCTGGAGGCCGCCGAGCAATGAGGGTCCGCCGGATCCTCATCGCTTTGTTGGCCCCAGTGTCGGCCCTGGTACTGGCCGTGGTGACCTCCTCGGTGGCGGTCCTGCTGATCCACCAGAGCCCAATTACCACCTTCAGACTCATGGCACAGTTCGGAGTCCGAACGGACTCCCTGATCTACGCTGCGAACGCGGCGATCCCCCTGTTCGTCTCGGGGATGGCCGTAGCCATCGGCTTCAAGATGGGACTGTTCAACATCGGCGTCGAGGGCCAGTACACTCTGGCCGCGCTGCTCGCCGCGTACGTGGGAGCGGTGACGCCCGTTCCAGGTGTCATCCGGATCGCGCTGATCCTGATCGTGGCGATGGTCGTGGGGGCCGGATGGGCCAGCATCGCCGCAGCCCTGAAGATCACCCGGGGCGTGCACGAAGTGATCTCGACGATCATGCTGAACTTCATCGCGTTCGGTGTCACTTCGTACCTGCTGGCCCACCTCCTCAAGCAGCACAACCGGGTTGGTGACTTCGTCATCAAGACGAAGGAGATTCCGCAGTCCGGGCTGATCCCATCGCTGAACGGTCTCCTGCGGGCCCTGGGTGTCCATCCGCCCTCCGGCTCGGAGCTCTACGGTTTCCTACCTCTGGCCATCCTCATCGGGGTCGGCTATTACGTGCTTATCTGGCGGACGAGGTTCGGCTACGACCTGCGAGCCTCCGGCTACAACCCGGATGCGGCCCGCGTCAGCGGGGTTGATCCCCGGGCGATGGTGATGAAGGTGATGCTCATCTCCGGCGCGATCGCCGGGCTCGTCGGCATGCCGGACCTGTTCGGGCTGTACCACCGGTACACGATCGACTTCGTCGCCGGGCTCGGATTCACGGGCATCGCCGTGGCCCTGGTCGGGCGGAACCATCCGGTGGGGATCGCCCTCGCGGCGTTCCTGTTCGGGTTCCTCGATCGATCTGCCCAGATCCTCGACCTGGAGGGGATCCCCAAGGAGATCACGATCATCATGCGCGGAGTGATCATCCTCTGCGTGGTGATCGCTTACGAGGTGGTTCGGCGCGTGGTGCAGGCGCAGGAAGTCAGGGCTGCGGCCGAACGGATGCGCCAACTGGCCGAGCGGAAGGAGCCGGTGCCCGCGTGAGCGCCGAGACGACCGAACTTCCCGCGCGCCCCCGGCAGCGACGGCTGGGCCTTGCCCTGGTTCTCGCTGCGCTCGTCCTGGTGGTGCTCTCCTTCGTCCGGTGGCAGACGGGGGCCAACGACCTGACCTCGAGCGGGACGTTCAGCGCCACGCTGCGTGTCTCCATGCCCATCCTCCTGGCGGGGTTGGGTGGCCTGTACGCTGAGCGGGCCGGCGTCGTGAACATCGGCCTCGAGGGGATGATGATCCTGGGCACCTGGTTCGGGGCCTGGGCCGGCTGGCACTGGGGCCCCTGGGCCGGGGTGCTGATGGGGATGGCTGGGGGAGCGGCCGGTGGGTTCCTCCACGCGGTGGCTACCGTGACGTTCGGGATCGATCACATCATCTCCGGGGTGGCCATCAACATCCTGGCGGCTGGCGTGACCAGGTTCCTTTCCGTGATCGCGTACACGAACGTCCCCGGCGCCGGCATCACCCAGTCCCCTCAGGTGAAGGGCAACATCCCCGACGTGAACCTTCCGGTCCTGGCGGGTGGCCGCGCGTTCGGCGCCAAGACGCCGGATGTCTTCGGCTGGATCGAGCGCCAGCACTGGTTCCTGGTCTCCGACGCGGGGTCGCTCCTGAAGGGACTCACCAGCAACGTCTCACTCCTGACGATCGCGGCCGTGGCGCTGATCCCCCTGACGTGGTGGGTCCTCTGGCGCAGCGCGTTCGGGCTCAGGCTTCGCTCGGTGGGCGAGCACCCGGTGGCCGCAGAGTCGCTGGGAGTGCCCGTGTACACGATGAAATACGTGGCCGTGGTCATTTCCGGGGCCCTGGCCGGTCTGGCGGGGGCCTTCCTCGTGTTCGAAGAAGCGGGGATCTATCGAGAGGGTCAGACCGCCGGTCGCGGGTTCATCGCGCTGGCCGCGTTGATCTTCGGGAACTGGCGGCCTCTCGGCGTGGGGGCTGGAGCAGGCCTGTTCGGCTATGCCGACGCGCTCCAGCTCAGGTCGAACTCGTCCATCCTCGCGCTGCTCTTGTTCGTGTCGATCGCCATGGCCGCGGCCTGTGGGTGGCTGCTCGTTCGCAAGCGAACGGGCCCGGCCCTGGCCGTTGCGGTGCTCGCTGGACTGATCTTCTGGTGGCACGCCACCGCCACCAAGGTGGCGAACGAATGGATCGCGATCACGCCTTACGTCGTCACGCTGGCGGTACTGGCTATGGCGGCACAGCGGCTGAGGCCGCCCGCGGCGGACGGTCGCCGATATCGGAAGGGGCAGGTCGAGACTCTCTGAGCGAGGGGATCGGGAGTCGAAGCAAACGAGCTGACGTCTAGCCGACGATGGCCACGCTCGAACTCGTGCCGAGCAAATCGGCGCCGGCCTCGAGCAGGGCCTGGGCCTCTTCCAGCGAGTTGATCCCGCCTGACGCCTTCACCTTCATGCGGCCCTTCGACAGCCGCACGAGGTTTGCGACCAGCCTCGGCGTGGCCTCACCGCCGCCGTTCCCGCTCGAGTTCTTCAGGTAGCTGACGCCGGCGTCGGCGCACAGCTCGACGGCGAGGGCGAGTTCGTGTTTGGTGAGCATGCCCGCCTCGAGGATCGCCTTGACCGGCGCACGGTCCGCGGCCTTGACGATGGCCGCGAGGTGCTGGCGGTACGCCACGTCCATCTCGGACTTGAGCCACCCCACCTTGGTCATCACGTCGATCTCTTCGGCGCCGGCCTGTCGCGCCTCCGAGGCCGCCCGGGCCACGGTGGCGGTGGTGTCGCCGCCCACGGGGAAATCGAGGGCCGTCCCGATCCTGACCGGGAACCCCCGGAGGGTTCGGACCGCGAGCGGAAGCCAGATGGGGTTGACCACCGCCGCGTGGAAGCCGTGCTCGATGCATTCGGCCAGCAGCTGTTCGATGTCGGCCCGAGTGGCGTCCGCGCGCAGGTTGGTGTGCTGGATGTGGGTGGCCACATCCACCGCAGGGTTCCTCGTCACCTGTGCCACCGCTTCGCTCATGCCGAAATGTCCCCCCTCTCGTTATCGGCCGCGGCGGGCCTCACCTTGGGGGGTCGGCTGGGTGAAATCTGGATCCGAACCGGGATGCCGGGCGCCGGCCGCCTGCCTCGTAGCGGGGCAGCTCAGGCCACGATCGGGGTTAGCTCGGCGATGGTGCAGGTTCCGCGCCATCGCTTGATGGCCTCTTCGGGTGGTCCGTGTCTGTCCCTCCGCCGGTCGGCAAGGAGCTTGGCCGCGTCCTCCCACTCCGGGCCTTCCAGGAGCCGGGCAGCCGCATGGAACCGCCCCAGCGAAGTGTCGCGGTACTTTCGCCGCGTGATCACCACGAGATCGTTCGAGTCTGGCAGTCCGGGGACGGACTGCTCGTCCAGACTGGGCTCCCTCGAGGAGAGGACGTAGATCTTCCCGCCGCGGTACACGAACCACGCGGGGATGGCCACGTCGCGTCCCTGGTATTCGACGCCGATCCAGGCCACATCCGATTTCTTCAGCCCGTCGTCCACCTCTTTGGGCAGCTTGTCGGGTGCCGCCTGGAGCACCACCTGAAACTCGGTCTGCCCCAGGATCTCTCCCGACAGGAGGAACGAAGCCAGGTAGATGCCAATCTCCTCGAACACCGCGTCCTCCACGACATCCTCGAACCTGGTGAGGTCCATCGAGCCGAGGAAGTGACGGGCGGCCGGTCCGATCTCGTGGATGACCTTCCCCGAGGGAGCCACGAGCTGGACCTGCTCCTCGATGTAGCCGGTAGGGGCCTTCCAATCGCGGACGACCACGAAGGGGAGGGCTCGGGCCGGGATGGACAGGAGATAGACCAGGCCTTCGGCCGCGTCGCCCTCGGCCGCCCTCTGCCTGACGTCGAGCACGTTGGCGAAGATCAGCTCTCCTGCTGGCATCGGCCGGGAGGATAGTGGAAGCGGGCGGTCCCCGGCGACCTGGGCACCTTGCCTGAGGTGATTCGTCCGGTTAGCGTGCCGGCGGGGATGGAGACTTCGAGCGAAGGATCTACCGATCTGGCCGTCCCTGCGGCGCCGCCGGGCCGCCGAGGGCCACAGCTGCAAGCTCGGGCCGGTGGCCCCGTCAAGCGCATCTCGGACGGTGCGGCCGGGTTCGCCCTCAGCGGGCTCTCGACGATGGAGGTCATCAGCCTGGCCGTGGCCTACATCTCCGTGATGGGCTTCCTGTGGATGAGCGGTACCGTGAGGCCGGAACGACTCGTGACGAACGCCGGATTCCGCAGCGCGTGGTTCATCGTGGCCCTGGCTCTCCTCCGGCCGGTGACGTGGATCCCGTACGCGCTTTTGTTCGTGGCGTTTCGCCAACTCATCGAAGCGGTGCTCGACGGTTCAAGGCCCCCCATCCGCAACGCGGTGGCGCACCTGCTCACCATCGGCTCCCTGGCGGGCGCGCTGTGGCTCCTGACGCTGGTGGTGGAGGGCGTCGTTTCGGCGGTCCTTTCGGGCCTCGCGTTCCTGACCGGCAGCGGTTCGCTCTCGACCCTGGGTGAGTTCCGCGGCGATTGGAGCCTCGCCCGCGCCGCCGGCGTGTTTGCGATCGTTCTGGTGGTTCGGCTGGTCGTCCCGCCCCTCGACCGGGATCTCGGACTGTCCAGGGACCCCGTCCTGTGGTTCGGAAGCGGGAGCCGAGGGCGGTTCGACCGGATCGCGTTCCTCGCGGTGCTCGCGGGGTCGCTGCTGTTGGTTGGGATCGGGGCTTTCCTAGCCGGGTCCGGCTGACGTCGTAGCTCTACGCCATCCGAGCGAGCCACAGCGTCGGCTCTTCGAGCTCCGGAAGCGAGGGCAGTGCTTCGGCCGACTCCCACATCCGCGCCAGGGTGGCCTCGCCAGTCAGGGACGTGACGCGCTCGCAGAACTCCCTCCCCAAGCGATATTGCTCCCGCTTCATCTCCAGGCCGATCAGGCGCTCGAGCGCCTGGTCCCCTGGGCGACCTTCCCGGTAGCGGCGCAGCGCCTCTTCGATCTGCGGATACGTCGAGAGCATCTTCCGGCCGAGTGACTCCATGACGTGGTCGCCGTAGCCCTCCGCGGCGGCCATGAAGGCCTGCACCCGGCCGATCCGCAGCCGTTGCTCCGGATCGGAGGCCTGGCCGAACAGGTCGTTCATGCCCTCGAACGCTTTGGAGAGGGCCTCGGGGTCCGACAGATCCAAGGACTCCAGCCGCTGCTCGAGGCCCGACAGGTCGAGCTCGGCATGGTCGACCAGGTCCCGAACCACTCCCAGGAAGTGGTCGCGGACCCAAGGCCTGGCGAATTCGAATCGATGGGTCACCTCGTGCAGCGACACCCAGGCGCGGAACTCGCGCCCGTCCAGACTCCACTCGTTCTCGAACCGTGCCATGTTCGGGACCACGAAATACAGGCTGCCGCCGGGACGGGGGACCGCCAGGTCGAACTGCCCCAACACCCGCTGGCCGAGGTAACCGAGTACCCCACCCACCTGGGCGCCCAAGAGGAGCGGCACCATCCTCTGCATCACCATCTCCATGAGCTCACCGCTCCCGCCACCCGCTGGCAGGGGCGCCGGGGGTGTGCCGGGCTGGTCGGCCATGGCCTTGCTGAGGCGGGTCGCCACCGGCTCGATCAGGTCCCGTAGCCCTCTCGCGTTCGCCTCGACCCAGTCGGTCCGGCGGAACGCTTCGACCGTGGCGACGTCAGGGGGCGAAGGAAGTCCCGTGAAGTCGGCCACGGCGAGCTCCGCCACCCGAACGGTATCTGCGAGTCCCGCTCGATCCTGTTCGGTGGGCCGGGGGTCCTCCACTCCCCAGGAGGCCACGGCGATGCCGACCTGTCGGGCAAGCTCCCAGTTGACCGGGCCGGTCCCAGACAGGAGGACCCGCTGGATCTCCCTGAACAGGGGAACCTCGCCCAGAACGTCTCCCAGGGGAATCTCGGGGGGCTCGTCGCCGAATCCGGCCATCACAGCAATTGTAGGCAGCCCTGCCCTTGTACCCCACGGCCCTGCGGGCTTCGTACCTGGAGGCCGTGTCTAGAATCGGCGAGATGAAGGACGATCTCCTGGTACGGGTCGCGGACAGTCCGCTCGAGCCAATGGCTGCCCTCGCCTTCGTCGCTCATCCGGGTGCCGGTGGGACGGTGCTGTTCGCCGGTACGGTTCGAGATCATTCGGCGGCGGGCCAGGTGTCGGCGCTGGACTACGAGGCTTGGGAGGAGCAGGTCGAGGGGCGGCTCCTGGCGATCGGCGAGGAGATGATGGCCCGCTGGCCCCTGTGCAAGGTGGCACTGCTCCACCGGACCGGCCACCTCGAGGTCGGAGAGATCTCCGTCCTGGTGTGTTGCTCGGCACCCCACCGGAGTGAAGCCTTCGAAGCGGCCCGTCAGGGGATCGAGCGGATCAAGGAAAGCGTCCCCATCTGGAAGAAGGAGCGGCTGGCCACCGGCGAGGCCCAGTGGGTGATGGGGCCCTGATGCCGCGTCCGGCCGGATGACGCCCTCTTCATGAGCCGGCGCGACCTGGCCGTCGACCTCGGCACGGCCAACACGCTCGTGTTCCAGCAGGGACGAGGCGTGGTCTTCAACGAACCCACGCTGGTGGGCGTCGACGTCCGGACTGGGGCCGTCGCGGCGATCGGACGGGAGGCATGGCACGCGGCGGGAGAACGGCCCTCGGAGTTGGTCGCGGTACGTCCCCTGCGCCGAAGCGCCATCGCCAACTTCGAACTCACCGAGCAGTTCCTCCGGCTCATCTTCCGAAGGGTCGGCGCGTCCCGCCTCCCCAAGCCCCGGGTCCTGGCGGCCGTCCCGTCGGCGCTCACCCCGGTGGAACGCCGGGCGGTCGAGGATGCGCTCACCTCGGCGGGGGCCAGGTCGGTCAGCCTGGTCGACGGGCCATTGGCAGCGGCGATCGGAGCTGGTCTGCCGATCCACGACCCCGTGGGGAGCATGGTCGTCGACGTGGGAGGCGGGACCTCCGAGATGGCGATGCTGGCGCTGGGCGGCGTGGTCATCTCCCGGGCCGTCCCCGTCGGCGGCCTGGATATGGACGAGGCGATTCAACAGCACTTCCGGAAACGCTACGACCTGGCCATCGGCGAAGGTGCGTCCGAGCAGATCAAGATCGAGGTCGGCTCGGCCTACCCGGCCGCCGACGCCACGTCAGCGGAGGTCAGGGGCCGCGAGCTGGGAACCGGCACCCATTCCACTGTGTTGGTGAGCGCCGAGGAGATCCGCGAGATCCTGGCCAACTCGGTCGAGCTGATCGTTCGGGCCACTCGGGAATGCTTGGCCGACAGTCCTCCCGAGCTGGCCCACGACATCCTGGAGACCGGGGTGTTCCTGACCGGCGGGGGAGTCCTCCTTCGGGGGCTCGATATGCGCCTGGCTCACGGCTGCGAGGTTCCCGTCCAGCTCGCGGAGCACCCCCTGACCACCGTCGTCGCCGGCGTGGGGCGGCTCCTCGACTACGAACCCGACCAGCGAGAGGCCTTCCTCACCGCCCACCGTCCCGTACCATAGGCGCTCCCGTGGACCCACCGATGGCCGCCCCCGAACGACCGGACGCGGATGCGTCTGCCTCGCGGTTCGACGCGCAGGCTCCGGCCTTCCCCTGGCGGAAGTTCGCCTTCGTCGCTCCGGCGGTGCTCTTTGCCGTCGTCCTCTACCTGGTCCGGCTGCCGTACTTCGTCATCGCTCCCGGCCCCGCGGAGGACGTCGAACCTCTGATCCACATCGACCAGCACCAGTCTTACCCTTCCGACGGCCACCTCCTGCTCACCGCCGTGAGTCTGTACCAGCCCAACGCATACGAAGCCGTGTGGGCGTGGATCGACAAGACGGAGTCGGTGGTTCCGGAGAGCGACATCCTTGCCCCGGGCGAGACTCAGCAGCAGCAGATCCAACGGGGCCTGTCCCAGATGGACACGAGCAAGATCGACGCCGCGGTGGTGGCTCTGAGCAAGTACGCCGGCTATCCGAAGCAGCATGGAGAGGGAGTTCTGGTGGAAAGCGTCCTCCCGGGTTCGCCGGCAGCCGGCAAGCTGTTCGCCGGCGACCTGATCGTGTCGGTGGATGGAACCGTCGTGAAGGATCCGGCCCAGCTCGGAACGATCATCCAGGAGGCTGGGATCGGGCACGTCTTGAGGTTCGAGATCCGGGCGGCGGGAGAGACGCACCAAGTCGAGGTGGCCCCGGCAAAGATCCAGGGCCTGAGCCACCCCGCGATCGGGATCGGTTCCGTGGCGAACTTCCCGTTCCCTCTCGACATCGAGAGCGGAGACATCGGGGGCCCCTCGGCCGGCCTGATGTGGACACTGGGGGTGATCGACCTCCTGACGCCCGGAGACCTGACCGGCGGTCGGGCGGTGGCCGGGACGGGCACCATCGACCTGGACGGCAACGTCGGTCCGATCGGGGGGATCGCCGAAAAAGTGGTGGCCGCGGAGCGCGCGGGGGCGGTCGTGTTCTTCGCCCCCTCCTCGGAGGCTCGTGAGGCCAGCGCCGTGGCCGACCACATCCAGGTGGTCCCGGTCACGACGTATCTCGATGCCGTCCGCTACCTCCAGGACCACGGAGGAAGCCTGTAGTGGGGCGATCCTGTCCTGCCCGCTGTACCCTTAGCGCGCACTCGTAGAGAGGATTCGGTGGCACAGTCAGCCAGAACGGTCCGGCGGCGGTGGCTCATCATCGCCATCGGCGTCGTCATCCTGATTGGCATCCTGCTGTCCGCGCTGTCGGGGTTCTACGTCGACCTTCTGTGGTTCCGGGAGGTCCATTTCTCCGGCGTCTTCTGGAGCATCTTCTGGTCCAAGGTCCTGCTGGGTTCTGTCTTCGGCGTGTTGTTCTTCGCCTTGCTCACGGCCAACCTGATGATCGTGCGGCGGCTCACGCCTCGCTTCCGGCCGTTCTCGCCCGAGCAAGAGTTGATCGAACGGTACCGTGCGGCCATCGACCCCTACGCCCGGTTCGCCATCCCCGGGTTCGCCGCCATCATCGCTCTGTTCGTGGGGTTCGCCGCCGCTGCCCAGTGGCAGACGTTCCTGCTCTGGAAGTCGGCGGGCGGGGTCGCGTTCGGGGCGGCCCACCTCGACCCGGTGTTCCACAAGGACCCCGCGTTCTACATCTTTCGGCTGCCGTTCCTGAAGTACGTCCAGGGATGGTTGTTCGCGGCCCTCGTCGGCATCACGGTGCTCGTGGGCATCGCTCACTATTTCACCGGCGGCATCCGGGTCCAGACAGTGGGTGAGAAGGTCACCCCGCAGGTGAAGGTTCACCTCTCGGTCCTGCTCGGGGTGATCCTGTTGGTGAAGGCGTGGGGCTACTACCTGGGCAAGTTCGACCTGCTGGTCTCCGCCCGGGGTGTCGTGACGGGAGCCTCCTTCACCGACATCCACGCCCAGAAGCCGGCACTGGCCGCGCTCGTGTACATCGCGGTGATCTGCGCCGTCCTGTTCCTGGTGAACATCCGGTTCAGAGGCTGGATCCTTCCCGTTCTGGGGATCGGCCTCTTGCTCCTGACCTCGGTCGTCGTGGGCGCCATCGTCCCGGGCTTCGTCCAGAAGTTCCGGGTGGCCCCCCAGGAGCTCCAGAAGGAGGAGCCGTACATCGCCCGGAACATCAAGGCCACCCGGTTCGCCTATGGGGTCGACGTCAACCCGGTTGCCGCGAGCCCCGCGCCCGACCTGACGGCTGACCAGGTGGCAGCGAACGACACGACCATCTCGAACATCCGTTTGTGGCGCCCCAACGTCCTCCAGCAGACCTACCAGGCCCTTCAGCGGATCCAGCAGTACTACGAGTTCAAGGACGTCGACGTGGACCGCTACCCCATCCAGGGGCAGTCCCGCGTGGTGATGCTTTCGGCGAGGGAGGTCAGCCAGAACGGGATCCCGGGGGGAGGCGGGTGGCAGCAGGCCCACCTGATCTACACGCACGGATACGGGGCGGTGGCCAGCCAGGTGAACACGACGGACGCCTCGGGGGCCCCGGACTTCCTGCTCCAGGACATCCCGCCGGTGGGGCGGGCGATCCAGCTCGATTCCACGCCGCCAAATGACCACGGGGCCCAGATCTACTACGGAGAGCTGAAGGACGTCCCCTACGTCGTGGTCCGGACCAAGCAACCCGAGCTCAACTTCACGAACCCGAGTGGAGGGGGAATCCTCTCGACCACTTACCAGGGGCAGGGCGGGATTCCGATGGGTGGATTCTTCCGCAGGGCGCTGTTCGCCTACCGCTACCGAGACATCAACCTACTGATCTCGGGGCTCATCGACAGCCAGAGCAGGATCCTCATCAACCGCGATATCGGAACCCGGGTGCGCAAGGCCGCCCCCTTCCTGAAGTTCGACCAGGATCCCTACGCGGCCATCGTGAAGGGGCGGCTGGTATGGATCTGGGACGCCTACACCACGACAGACCTGTACCCCTACTCCGACCGCCTCGAGCTCGCGACGGCCACCAACCGGGACCTCTTCGGCCAGGTCAACTACATCCGTAACTCGGTGAAGGCCGTCGTGGATGCGTACGACGGCACGATCAAGCTCTATGTGGCCCGGCCGGACGATCCCCTGATCCAGGTCTGGCAGAAGGCCTTTCCGGACCTGTTCACGCCCTTCTCCCAGGCCCCTCCCGAACTGGTAGCCCACTTCCGGTACCCGGAGGACCTGCTCCAGACACAGGCCTTCGAGTTCGGGAGGTACCACGTCACCGACGTGCCGACGTTCTTCAACAACGGCAAGCGGTGGGCCCTCCCGCCCGGGCTCCCGGACATCGTGAACGGCAAGAGCACGGGAACGCTCCGTCCCTACTACGTCCTCATCAAGCTTCCCTCCGACGCGGCGGAGCAGTTCGTGCTGTTCGAACCGTTCACGCCTTCGGGGAGGCAGAACATGGTCGCCTACATCGCGGCGTCGTCGGATCCAGGCCAGTACGGCCAGCTCAAAGCCTTCCAGTTCCCGACGGGTGAGAACGTCGATGGGCCTACCCAGGTTCGGAGCCTGATCAATCAGGACCCCACGGTCGCCCAGCAGCTCACGCTCCTGTCCCAGCGCGGCTCGGATGTGATCTTCGGAGACCTGCTCATCGTCCCCATCGAGAACGCGTTCCTGTACGTGCAGCCGATCTTCGTCACGGCCTCCAGTGGGCAGTTGTCGATCCCGGAGCTCAAGCGGGTGGTGGTCGTTCACGGGGGCAACGTGGCGGTGGCCAATTCGCTCTCCGACGCCCTCGACGTGTCGTTCGGACGGGCCCCCGGCCCCACGCCGGGGGGCGGAACGCCGGGAGCCACCGTCTCGGACCTGCTGGCCCTGGCGCTCCAGCACTTCCAGAAGGCTCAGCAGTTCCTCCAGCAGGGCAACCTGTCCGGCTATCAGGCAGAGATCAATGCGGCCCAGAACGCCATCCAACAGGCGAACAACTTGGTGAAGGGCGGCGGTCCCACGCCTTCACCCTCACCGTCGCCGTAGTGGTGAAAGGTCAGCGCCGTTGCTCTGTTGCTGTCCGTGCTGGTCTGTTGATAGCATCCAGATGCGGGGTGGAGCAGTCTGGTAGCTCGCTGGGCTCATAACCCAGAGGTCACAGGTTCAAATCCTGTCCCCGCGACGAAGAAGGCACTGCATCGTACGGCCGGGACGCGCGGCTCCCATCGCTCTCCTGTCGGCGCTCCCTCGGTTGGCTAGGATGACGGGGATGGATCTCCTGGTTGAGTTCTTCCGGCACAACGCGATGATGAATGGGCGCCTGATGGAGGCGTGCCGGCAGCTCTCGCCCGAGCAACTCGGTGCTACGGCCACCGGGACCTACGGGACCATCGGCGCCACCCTGGTCCACATCGCGAACGCCCAGGAGGGGTACGCGGCGCGGCTGCTGGACACCGAACGGCCCGAGCGGCTCGCGGAGGACCCGTTCCCCGGGTTCGAGGCCCTGGCGGAACGGTTCGCTCACGGCGACGCACAGCTCGAGGAGGCTGCGACGCAGGCCGGCCAGGATCGCAAGGTCCAGGTGACCGGTGATGATCCGCCGGGCACGTGGTGGATGCCTGTGCCGCTGTTCCTACTGCAGGCCGTCAACCACGGCACCGAGCACCGCTCGCAGGTGGCCACGATCCTGACACAGCTCGGGGTCGAGCCCCCTGAGATGGACGGCTGGACCTACTTCTTCGCGAGCGGCCAGATGTTGGAGGTCTAGCCTCTCTAGGTCAGCTCACCGCGACCG
>VAYC01000365.1 GCA_005885025.1 Actinomycetota bacterium
TCGCCCTTCCCCGGGGCCCCGGCCATCTGGCCAGGCGTCTCGACGAGCCCGCGCGCGAAGGGGGGATTCGGATGGACGTTCGAATTGAAGCCGGAGCCAGCAGCCTCGGTTCGCCCTCCAACCGGCCGCTGCCTACACTCACTCCCCACGTGAAGACGTTCGAAGGCGACATCGAGCAGATTCTGCTGAGCAGCGACGAGATCCAGCGCAAGATCGCCGAGACAGGTGAGCAGCTGACCAGGGACTACGCGGGCAAGGACCTGCTCCTGGTGGGGGTGTTGAAGGGCGCTTTCGTGTTCATGGCCGACCTCTCCCGGCACATCAACCTGCCGCTCGAGTTCGATTTCATGGCGGTGTCGTCCTACGGGGCGGCCACCCAGACCTCCGGCGTCGTGCGGATCCTGAAGGACCTCGACCACGAGATCAACGGGCGGCACGTCCTGGTTGTCGAGGACATCGTGGACTCCGGCCTCACGCTGTCCTACTTGCTGAAGAACCTGCGCACCCGCAAGCCGGCTACCCTTGAGGTCTGCGCGCTGATGCAGAAGACAGGCGTGCAACGGGTGCCGCTCGACATCAAGTACAAGCTGTTCGAGATCCCTTCGGTCTTCGTGGTGGGCTACGGCCTCGACTTCTCGGAGCGCTTCCGCAACGTGCCCTACGTGGGGACGCTCCGGCCCGAGGTCTATCGCGACGCCGTGTCCTAGCACGTTTTCGCTTTTCAGGGGGGAGTTCGTCAGACCCCTGTGCTAGCATCCGCTCCGAGCGAGGGCGGGCGAGCGCCCTTTTTGTTCGAAAGATCACCATTTTCGATGAGGAGCAATCCAACGAAGCGGCCGGATTCACCCCTTCGGCGCATCTTCCGGGGGCCGATCGTCTATCTCCTGGTGGTGCTGGCCGGCCTGTGGGTCTTCCTGTCGTTCGCCACCCGCGGGCCCCAGGCGAGCAAACTTTCGCTCACCCGATTCCGCAGTGAGATCGCCATTGGCCATGTAGAGAGCGCCACCTTCCTGGAGCGCGACCAGAAGGTGATTGGCAAGTTGGTCTCAGGGAATCGGTACGAGACGACCTACCCCGGCGGCTACGAGGAAGCCCTGACCCGGGAGCTGCTCGGCGCCGGCGTGAGCATCGCCACGGACCCGCAGAAGGGCTCCTTGATCGTCTCGACGCTGCTCCAGGTGGTCTTACCCATCTTGATCCTGGGCGCGCTCCTCCTGTTCTTCATGAACCAGATCCAGGGCGGAGGGAGCCGGGTCATGGCCTTCGGAAAGGCGAAGGCCAAGCTCGTCAGCAAGGACCAGCCCAAGACGACCTTCGCCGACGTGGCCGGGGTGGACGAGGCTGTGGAGGAGCTCCAGGAAGTCAAGGACTACCTCGAGAACCCGGCGAAATTCCAGGCCATGGGCGCCAAGGTCCCCAAGGGGCTCCTATTGTACGGGCCGCCGGGGACCGGCAAGACGTTGCTGGCCCGGGCGGTGGCCGGCGAGGCCGGCGTGCCGTTCCTCTCGATCAGCGGCTCGGACTTCGTGGAGATGTTCGTAGGCGTCGGGGCCGCCCGTGTGCGGGACCTGTTCGAACAGGCGAAGCAGACGGCGCCGGCCATCGTGTTCATCGACGAGATCGACGCCGTCGGTCGCCACCGCGGAGCCGGGCTGGGTGGGGGACACGACGAGCGCGAGCAGACGCTGAACCAGCTCCTGGTCGAGATGGACGGGTTCGACACCAAGACCGGCGTCATCCTGATGGCGGCCACCAACCGGCCAGACATCCTCGACCCGGCCCTGCTCCGCCCGGGCCGCTTCGACCGGCAGGTGGTGATCGACCGGCCGGACCTGGAAGGGCGGAAGGGGATCCTCAGGGTTCACTCCAGGGGGAAGCCGCTCGACGACACCGTGGAGCTCGACGTCATCGCCCGGCGGACGCCCGGGTTCACCGGCGCGGACCTGGCCAACGTCATCAACGAGGGCGCGCTGCTCACTGCGCGGCGGAACAAGAGCGCCATCACGATGCTCGAGCTGGAGGAGGCCATTGATCGCGTGGTGGCAGGGCCCGAGCGACGGACGCGGCTCATCTCCGAACGCGAGAAGAAGATCATCGCCTACCACGAGGGCGGCCACGCCCTGGTCGCCTACCTTCTGCCGAACGCCGACCCGGTGCACAAGATCTCGGTCATCCCTCGGGGCCGCGCCCTCGGGTACACGCTGACCCTCCCGCTCGAGGACAAGTTCCTCATAAGGCGCCAGGAGCTCATCGACGAGCTGGCCATGCTGCTGGGCGGCCGGGTGACCGAGGAGCTGGTGTTCGGCGACATCACGACGGGGGCCCAGAACGATCTGGACCGGGCCACCAAGATCGCCCGCCAGATGGTGACCGAGTACGGGATGTCGGATCGACTGGGGCCGCTGACGCTCGGGCAGAAGCAGGACCAGGTCTTTCTGGGGCGTGACTTCGCCTCCCATCCCGATTACTCGGATCAGGTGGCCTACGAGATCGACAGCGAAATACGCACGTTGATCGACAGGGCTCACGACGAGGCCCTGGAGATCCTCACCGAACACCGCGACAAGCTCGACGAGATCGCGGCCGCGCTGATGGAGAAGGAGACCATCGAGAAAGAGGCCCTGGTGGCGCTGATGGAAGGCCTCGAGAAGCGGCCGCAACGGCCCGGTGTGGGGGCCGGCGTGGCCGTGGCCCGTCGCTCGGTCGAGTCGCCCGGGCCCTCTCGCCCCGGCCAGATGCCCTAAAGGCCGGCGGCTCACCCATGGATCGCTGGGCCACCTTCGACTGCTACGGCACCCTGATCGACTGGGAGCTGGGGATCAGCGACGCGCTCTCTTCGCTGTGGCCCACCGCGGACCGGGCGAAGCTCCTGGCGCGCTATCACGAGGTGGAGCCGCGCATCCAGCAAGGATCCGGGCGTCCCTACCGTGAAGTGATGGCGGCAGCGCTGGCGGGGGTGGCTGAGGCAGAGGGGCGGGAGATCCCTGAGCAGCGTGAGGACGTTCTCGCTGAGTCGCTGCCGGGGTGGCCGGCCTTCGCCGAGGTCCCAGCAGCGCTTCGCGAACTGCGGCGAAGGGGATGGAAGTTGGCCCTCCTGTCGAACACGGACCCTGACCTCCTGGCGGCCTCGATCCGGCAGATCGGCGTCGAGCCGGATCTCGCGGTGACGGCTCGGGAGGCCGGCTCCTACAAGCCTGCCCACGGTCACTGGGTTCGGTTCCGCGAGCTGTCGGCCGCCGATCCGTCGCGCCACGTGCACGTCGCGGCCAGCGCCTTCCACGACCTGGCCCCGTGCGCGGAGCTCGGCATCCCGGCGGTGTGGATCAATCGGCTCGGCGAACGCAGCGACCTGCCACGCGCCGCGGAACTTCCCGACCTCTCGCAACTCCCGGATATCCTTGATGGCCTGGTGATGCCGTGAGCGACGAGCT
>VAYC01000068.1 GCA_005885025.1 Actinomycetota bacterium
AGGCATGCGGTCGCCGCGATGACCGCGAGGACTCGGCGGGCTGCCCTCATCGAGCCTCCCCCAAAGCTGCCAGGGTGCGTGCCGCCACCTTCGACCAGAGGATGGAGAAGTTCGGGTTGATGGCGAGCGCGCGGGAAAGGTCCCGCCGGGCGGCGCCCGTCGATCGGAGCGCGCTCTCGATCATGCCCCGGTGGAAGAAGAAGAGGGCGTTCCGCGTCCCGAGCCGAAGCGCCTCGTTCGCGTAGGTGAGAGCGTCCTCGAATCGGGCATTCGCGTAGAGCTGCCAGGCGAGCGCGTCGGCCA
>VAYC01000069.1 GCA_005885025.1 Actinomycetota bacterium
GGATGAACGTGGGGTCGCGGCCGATCGCTTCGCGGTACCAGGCCTCCGCGCGGTCGAGCCGACCGGAATTCCAGTACAGCTCGGCGAGCTGGTTGGCCGCCCAGGCGGCGTCGGAAGCCGAACCTGCTGACTGGACCGCGAGTTGCATGGCCCGGATGGCGTTCTGCACGTTTCCCTGCAATTCCCACGCGTAGGACACCCGGGCATAGGTCGAGAGCTCAGGCTTCAGGTCGACGGCCCTCTGGAAGGTGCCGAACGCCTCCTGATACCGGCCGAGCTCGACCTCGGCGTCCCCCACGATCGCCTGGGCCTCCGCGCTGTACGGGTTGATCGATATGGCCTTCTGGCCCCACGAGAGGGCGGCAGCGAACTCGTGGCGGGCGGCGGACAGCGCGGCCAGTCCCGTCAGCGCCTCGAAGTTCCCCGAGGGCTGGAGTCGAAGTGATCGGGTCAACACTCCTTCCGCCTTCGGGTAGTAGGTCGGGTCAGCGGTGACCCGAGCCTCCTGCACGTACGCCTGCCCAAGGCGGCCGAAGGAATGCCAGTCTGTCGGGACGGCTCGGAGGCGCGCTTGGAGGTTCGCGATCACCTGAGAGAGCGAGCCAGTATCGATCACTGGCGGTACGGATACCGGTCCTCGCTCGGCCGTGATCGTCTTGGCCGTTGACGAGGTCCTGGTCAGGAGCCCGATCGCGCCGACAGCCAACATCGCCAGCGCGAGCGAGACGACGGTGAGGAGGGACCCGGTCGGTCGCCGGGTCCCTCCCTTCAGCTGGTCGGTCGCGCTCCTCACTGCCGGTGGACGCTGGTGTGCGGGTTCGCGTCGGACCCGGAGTGCGGCAGCGCCAGGTACGGGAAGCTCGACACGAATGAGGCGTCGTTCGCGTCGACTCCGTCACCCAGGGTGTCCGCGTTGGGGTCGTGACCGGGGATCAGGACCCCTTCGGTCACCCGCAGGGACACGTCGATGATGTCGTCCGACAACCGGCGACCGTTCGGGAACCCCGCGTTGTCGCCACCGATCACGCCGAGAGTCGAGCAGGCGCTCGTGCACGGCGGGATCGTCGTGTTCAGCCGGAGCATCTCGCTTGCCCGGACCCTTGGCGGCTGGTTCAGCCCCGGGATCCCCGTCAGGAACACCGGGACCAGGTCGCACGTCCGGTCGATGCCGTTATTCGGGTCGTTGTCGCAATCGGGGATCTGGATCCCGTAGAACGCGTTGATGAGCGCCGGCAGGTCGTTGGGATCCTGCCCCCACGTCTGCACCTTCGGGGCGAACTGTGCGTCGTCCTTGGGGAGGGAGGCGTTGAACAGGTCCTTCGATCCGAGCGGGATCACCACCTCGTTCACCAGCGGCATGCCGAGGCGGGAGACCTGCACGAACTTTCCGCTGAAGGCCTGGTGGCCGTCCGAGTACTGGGTCCGGACGCTCCGTCGAGCCGCGGTGGTCCAGATGCCGACAACCCCCGAGCCGTCACCCCCGTGGGTGAGGTCGCTGTTGGGTACCTGGATGGCGAAGCTGTTGACGTTGAACCCCGACAGCGTGTCGTGGCCTGTCTCCGAGAAGTTCGCCCCATACAGGAGGTCGAACACCCGGAGGTCCAGGAAGAACGGGTCGTCGGCTTGGCCTGCCCACGTCTTCCCGGTAGCGCCGAACGAATGGATGGCCTCGTTCGAGAGCGTGGCGTAATCGGGCATGGAGGCGGCCCCAACGTCGGACGGGGCCACGCGGGCATTCCTGACCAGCCTGGTCGACTTGCCGTGTGCGATCCTGGTCAGACAGTAGGTCTGGTAGAAGTTCAACGTCGGATCGGTGAGGTGGTTCACGACACCGGTGTTGTAGAGGAACGTGTCGGTGGTCACGTAGTGGTTCTTGAACCCCCACCGATAGACGATGTCGGGAAGCGCGTCCCCGTTGTTGTCGATGTTGATGTCGTAGTGCACCCCCGGGGCGAACGAGTAGAAGTTCGGCCCGCCCGCAGGCTCTTCGAAGGGAATCCAGTTGCTGATGATCGTGGTCGTGCTCGGCTTGTCGGGACTGACGAACGCGTAGAGGTCCGTGCCGTCTACTTGCGGATCGGCCGCTACCAGCGGGGCCTCACGGTGGCTCGACGCGCTGCCGGGGACCGGGCCCAGCCCGGTGACCACGGCCGTGCCGACCGCCGCCGTGGCGGCCAGGGCGACCGCAGCCCTGCGGAATCGTTTGCCAAACGAAGGCAACGAAGCACCTCCTTCATGGGAGTCGATTCGAGTAAGGTCCGTCGCCGCTGCTCCGCGCCCGGGCTCTCCGCCGCGGTTGCCTCTCACCCCTTCCGCTCGAGTCGGCGACCTCACGCCTCGTTCGCCGCGGACGCGCCGGCGGATCACTCTCTCGAGAGGAAGGAGGGTGAAATGATTCGAACGAACTAGCCACGGCCGACCGGTTCAGGACGAGAAGAAGTCCGGCCGATAGTGCCGATATGAGGAGGTGGGTACTTCTGGCCAGCGCGACGCTCGCCCTCATGACAGCGCTGGTGACTGGAAACCCGAAGCCTCCTGCGGGATGGTCGACGGAGCTCCTGCTCAAGTACGGGAATCCGGACGCACTGCTCGTGGCTCAACAGGTCTATCGGGGCTGGAAAATGCAAGACCCCGTGTACGAACAGGGCGTCGCAACCGCCGACGTGAGACGCCGATTGTTCTCCACGCCGTTCGATGGCTCCTTTCTTCCACCCGATTACTGCACCCGCGGAGACTGGTCAGTGGAGTGCGTTCGCCGAGGCACGGGTGAATTCCTCGGCATAGACCTCGAGCACAAGCCGCCACGCGCGTGGATCGCGGTCGACGTAGCCTGGTTCTACTGCGAACGTCGTGGCTCCGGGGAGATCTGCATCTCCGACCGGCAGGGCTTCTGACCGCGACTGATCGTATGTCCAATTTTGGACGGCTTTACCCCTTCTGGGCCGGTTAGCTTCCGGCGATGGGCTGTGCCCGCCGGCCGGCGCGGAGGAATCCCCAGAACATCACCGCGATCCCCGCGGCCAGGCTCACGGAGAACAGCGGCACCACGTGGAAGGCCGCGCCGATCCCCGAGCCGATGGCGACGATGGTCGCACCGAGTGCGATGCCGAAGGTTCCCGTTGCGCGATCACGCAGGTCCCGCCTGCCCTTCATCTGCCGCACCGACCACACCAGCCCTGCCAGCAAGAGGAAGTACGTGGGCAACGAGTAGTACTGGGCCAGCCGATAGGGGAGGCTGCCGTCGCCGAACACGTCCTTCCCCAGAGGGAGGCTCGCGGCGAGCGGCGCCGCGTGCACGGTGGCGGTCCACACCTCCCAACCGGCGAAGGCGCTCCCCGCGAGGAGCAGGCCGAAGAAGAGATGGGCGATCCACCGCCGCGGCGACAGGAGATAGACCTCGCCCGCGAAGAGGAACGGAACGTTCAGTACAGCCCCGAAGCTCCAGTAGACGCGAAAGTCGGCCGACCGCCACCCCCGAACGACGCCGAAGAACATCGCGGCGGAAGCCGCCGCGAACATGAGCAGAGCGAGGAGCCATGCGACTTCGTGCCAGCGCCACCGATGAGCGAGGTGTCGAGCGAGCAACGTGGCGAACACCCCTGCCGTGCCCGCTGCTGCCAGAGGGAAGATGGCCAGGCCAAGACCGTGCCCGGTCTCGCCGATCAAGGCGGCGCCTCGTCGGCCCCCAGAAGCTCTCCACGGCGCAGCGCCCGCCGGAGGACCTTTCCCGTGACGTGATGGGGCAGCTCCTGGACGACTCGGATGTCCTTCGGCCACTTGAACCGGGCCAGGTACCCGTGGAGGAAATCGATGATCTGTTCAGCCGTCACCGATCCCTTCTGCCTCGGGACGATCCACGCCTGCACGGCCTCCCCCGTGCGCTCGTCCGGGATCCCGACCACCGCGGCCTCCGCGACACTCGGGTGCTGTTCGATCGCCTGCTCGACCTCCTTGGGGTACACGTTGAAGCCAGACACGATGATGAGGTCCTTCTTCCGGTCGACCAGGAAGAGGTAGCCGTCCTCGTCTCGGTACGCCACGTCGCCCGTGCGCAGCCAACCGTCGTCGAACACCTCGGCCGAGGCGTCCGGCCGCCTCCAATAGCCCCCGAAGACGTTCGGTCCGCGGACGAGGATCTCGCCCGGATCGCCGTCCTCGACCTCATCTCCGTGCTCGCCGACCAACCTCACCTCGACCCCCGGGATCGGCAGCCCGATCGAGCCCGGCTTGGGCTTCGCACCCACGGCGTTCGAGGTGACGGCGGGGGCGCATTCGCTCAGGCCATAGCCCTCCCAGATGTCGATCCCGAACCGCTCTCGAAAAGCCGAGAGGACCTTGGGCGAGAGGGGTGCCGCCCCGGACACGGCGAGCCGGACCGAGGCCAGCTCCGGGATTCGCTCGTTCGACTGGGCGAGTGCGAGCCAGGCGGAGAACATTGGAGGAGCGCCGAACAACGCCGTGATGTGATGCTCGGCGACGAGCTCGAGCGTCTCCCTCGCGTCGAATCGATCGATGAGGATCGCGCTCGCTCCGCTCTTCACCGCGAGGCCCAGGATGGCGTTCAACGCGTAGATGTGGAAGAGGGGAAGCGCCAACAGAACGACGTCTTTAGACGTCATGGCGAGATCACGAACACCGGACATCTGCTTCAGGTTGGCCCGCAAGTTGCCGTGGCTCAGCATGGCGCCCCTGGGGGCCGCGGTCGTTCCCGCCGTGTAAGCGATGAGCGCCAGGTCCGCATCGTCGGTGGCGACGTCGGGTGGCGCGGCGACGGTGGCCACGGCTTCCTCCAGCGAGATGGTTCGTGATGGGACGGGCGGGCCGCCGATCACCATGACGGTCTGGAGGTCGGCCAATCGGTCGCTCACCGCGAGGAGCGTCGGCAGGCTCGCCATCTCGGTGACGGCCACCTTCGCCCCGGCATCGGCCAGGATGTAGCCGACCTCCTCCGCGGTGAGGGCGTAGTTCAAAGGACAGACCACGGCTCCTGCCCGCATCGCGCCGTACAGGGTGCTCACGAACTCGGGAACGTTTCCGGCAAGAAGCGCCACACGGTCCCCGGGACCGACGCCGAGCCTGGCCAGCGCGGCGGCCGTTCGGTCCACGCGGTCGTCGAGATCTCGGTACGTGATCGGGCGGCCCCGAAACACCAGGGCCGGCTTGGACGGGAAGTCCTCGGCCGAGTCTCGCAGTAGATCCGCCACGTTCACGCGGCGACCTCCACGAAGCTGGGCTCCTCGCTCACGGCGGGAAGGATACTCGTGGGCCAGGGCATGCTCGCAGCATTCATCGAACCTTCACCCGGCGACTCCGGGGGGCCCTCATCCCCCGCCCCTACAATGGCGGCTCGACCATGAGCGCGTCACGAACCAAACCGCGACCCCGTCTGCTGTTCTCCACGGCCCCGTTCTTCAGATACCCCGTCCGGGAGGCGTTTCGTCACGCCGCCGAGGCCGGGTTCGAAGCGGTGGAGGTCATGGTGACGCAGGACCCTCACACGCAGGAGCCTCATCTCCTTTCCCGCCTGTCGGAGGAGTTCGGACTGGAGGTGGCGGCCGTCCACGCGCCGTTCCTGCTGCTGACTCGACGCGTGTGGGGTTCGGAGCCCACCGGGAAGATCTACCGGGCCGTGCACCTCGCCGAGGAGCTCGGAGCCACCATCGTCGTCATCCATCCCCCGTACCGGTGGCAGGCTCGATTTCGAGTGTGGGTCGAGGACCAGCTGGCCGAGTTCTCCGCGCGGACCGGGGTCGTCGTAGCCGTCGAAAACATGTTCCCCATCAAGATCAGGGGAGACCGCGGCGTCCGCCTCCACGCCAGCCAGGCGCTGGACGACCTCGAGCGGGTCCCGTATCTCGTCCTGGACACGAGCCACGCAGCCGTGGCCGGGCTCGACATCCGGGACTTTTACCGCCAGCACGGAGACCGGATCCAGCACGTCCACCTCTCGAACAACGCGGGGAAGGGATGGGACTCGCACCTTCCCGTCGATCAGGAAGGCGTCCTGCCATTGAAGGAGTTCCTGGACGATCTGGCGAAGGACGGGTTCGCGGGCAACGTCTCGCTGGAGCTCGACCTCCGTCCGTGGATGGGCGACGGCAGGTCGCTCCACGACGTGCTCGTGCGCAACCGGGAGTTCTGCGAACGGCAGCTCACTCCTGCCGGGCCGCGCGACTGACTGCTAGCCTGCGGCCGTGCGCCGGTTCACGCTGATCTTGCTCGTGACCCTGCTCTCGTTGGTGGTTGCCGCCGGCTTCCTCTCTTATTGGATCGGCACCCATCGCCACCTCCGACCGCTGCCGAGTCCCACTCCCACCGCTTCCTCGACGCCCTAGCTCGAAACGGTTCTGCGGAGCGTCACGGCGTCGCCCGCGCCGAGCGCCGCCATCTCAGCCGCGCTGCCCCGGTTGAGGACCACGGCCAGCCAACCGCTGGAGTCCACGATCAGCCCCAGGGCCCCTTCGGGGACGTCGCCGAACGTCGCGGCGCGGCGCAGCGGGATGGAACGCCCCCCGGCAACGAGGTCGAGGCGCTGAACCCCCTCCATGCCCGCGGAGTGAAGGTCCTCCACCCGCCCGGAGAGTTGGAGATTGCCGAACCGGTCGACCGCCAGGACCTCCGCGGCGACCTCCCCGGGTTCCACTCCAGCCTTCGGAAGGGACAGGGCCACGAGCGAGCGGGGGTCGACAAGCGGCCCGAGCTCCTTCAGCGCCATACCTCCGGCCAGATGGGCGGCGGCCGGTGCGAAGATGTCGCGCCCGTGGAAGGTCGTGGAAACCGGCTCCAGCCGCGCTGCAGGCGAGGCGATCTCTACCGCGGAACGAACGCCCTGCTCCTGGAGCCACGCAAGCGACAGCAGGCCGTTGTCCGGGCCGACCAAGAGACGACCGTGTCGGGCCGTCTCCACCGCCACCGGCAAGCGGGGCGTGCCGACGCCCGGGTCCACCACTGCGAGCACCACCGCATCGGTCGGCAGGAACGGGAGCGAGCGATGCAGCGCGAGGGCGCCACGGAGGACGTCCTGCGGAGGAACCGCGTGGGAGAGATCGATCACGTTGCTCCGCGGCGAGATCCGAGCCATCACCGCGTGGCATATCCCTACGAAATCGTCGTCGAGTCCGTAGTCGGAGAGGAAGACGATGGGTCGCGGTCCGGGACTCATGCGCTGTCGAGCGCCGCTGCTATCTCCCCTGCTGACGACGCTCCCACCGTGTCTTCTTCAGCAACTTCTTGTGCTTCTTCTTCCGCATCTTCTTGCGGCGCTTCTTGACGACGGAGGGCAAGCTTCGTCCTTTCGTGTCCAGGGTTGAGCGCCGAGAGTCTAGTCGGTTCCGAACAGATTCCGCAGGTCCACCCGGCGGACCTTGAAGCCGTCCTCCAGGCGGACGGAGCCGAGCTTGAGAGCCTTTGGCCCGCCTTCGACCGGTGAAAGGAGGCGCAGGACGCCTTCCTCATCCGAGTATTCGAGATAGCCCAATCCGATGTAGGTCCCCTCGCCGTCGGACAGCCCAACCAGCAACCGGTCGAGCTGTGAGTGTTCGAACAGCGCCGGGAGTGCCGGCATGAACACCGTGGGCTTGACTCGCCACCGCTGGAGGGGGGCCGCGAAGTAACGGGCGAAAGCTGCCTCCCGGTTGCGGGCCCGTTCTTCGACCGAGAGCGATCGAACCTCTGGATCGACAGGCAGCTCCACGACCTCCGAGTCGAAGAAGCGGTGCACGATGCCGAGGATGGGATCGAGCTCCTCCCCGCGCTGGAGTCCGATCACCACATCGGGCTCGAGCAGCTCGATCTTGTGATACTTGAGGAGCTGGCCGTACACGCCTGACACCAGCCCGCTCGTGTCGACCACGACGAGATCGGCGCCCTCGTCCCAGGCCCGCGTCAGCAGCCGTCCCGTGCCCACGACGAGGGGCAGGAGCTGACCCTGTGGAGAGGTCGACCCGACGAAGTAGAGGCCGTCGGGACGGGTCATCGCTTCTTGGTCGGCGTCGGCGGCCTCGCGCAGCACCCGAAGCGTCACGGACGTCGGCGGCCCCACCGTCTTCTGCCCCAGGTCGGCGTCGATGTAGGCCACGGTTCGTCCGGCCCGGACCGCGGCTCCCGCGATCTTCCGGCCGAGCGTGCTCTTGCCTGAGTCCATACCGCCGATGAGCACGGCCACCCGGCCGGTCGCGGAAACGCGTTCGACGACCGCTTCGTACTGCTCCACGCCTCTCCTTCCGGGAGGCGCCGCGAATACGTCGAACCGGACTGAGGGCTTCTGTCAGTCGCTGCGGGATCGGCGAGCGAGAACGTCCACTGGCCACCGGGCACGATCGCCCGGATGGCCGCGAGGCTCCCGCGGTTTCCCGATCACCCGGTGGATCTCACTTTCCTCGAGTCCTTCCCAACTGCTTTCCACGTTTTTCCCACGACTTCCAGAGGTTCGTTCGGTTCCACGACCTATCCGACGGCGTCCTCGATTGACACC
>VAYC01000366.1 GCA_005885025.1 Actinomycetota bacterium
CGCTCCGGAGACCCCGGCCGCCGCCCCTGCAGCTCAGGCAGCTCCCGCAGCTCCTGCCGCGGCGCCGCGACCGGCGCCGGACCACGTGGAACCCGATCAGGAGACGTTCGACAAGGTCCTGGCCGAGGAGCTTGCGAAGGGCACGGATCGACGGGTTGCCGAAGGCCGGGCCCGGGCGGCGGGCGTGCGAGCAGGCCGGAAGAAGGCCGGAGGGTAACCGCCGGATGACCGCGCAGGAGATCGTGTTCCTCTTTCTCGCCGCGATCGGCGGGTTCGGGGCAATCCGGTTGGTGACGAGCCGCAACGTGGTGCACGCGGCGCTCTATCTGGTCGTGACACTGGCGATGGTGGCCGGCACGTACCTGGTGGTGGCGGCGGAGTTCATCGCATGGGTCCAGGTCCTGATCTACGTGGGCGCCATCATCGTGCTGGTCCTGTTCAGCCTGATGCTGACAGACACTCGACAACCAGCAACGGGGCTTTGCCTTCCTGATCGGCGCGGGCGTCCTGGCGGGGTTGGTCTTGCTGATCCAGGGGGAATTCGGCGGCAAGCGCATCTCCCTCCGGCCGGTCACGACCGCCCAGGTGGGTGTGTCGATCTTCCGGGACTTCGTCCTCCCGTTCGAGGTGGTTTCGGTCCTGCTGCTGGCCGCCCTGGTCGGGGCGGTGGTCATCGCCCGGAAGGACGAGGGGCCCGGCGAGCCGCCCGAGCGTCGCGTGCCACTGCTCGGGCGCCGGGAGCCGACGGTGACCCCGCGCGAAGGCGTTCCACGATGATGGCCGCCGTCCTGGCCGCCACGATCCGTCTCCCGTTCCTCTTGATCTTCGCTGCGGTGCTCTTCGCCGCGGGCGTGTATGGAGTCCTGGCCCGGCGCAACGCGGTCCTCGTGCTGATGTCGATCGAGCTGATGCTGAACGCGGTGAACGTCAACCTGGTCGCCTTCTCGGCGTACCTCCACCAGCTCACCGGGCAGGTGTTCGCGCTGTTCGTGATCACCGTCGCGGCGGCAGAGATCGGGATCGGCCTGGCGATCGTCATCCTGATCTACCGGAACCGAGAGACCATCAATGTCGATGAGATCAACCTGCTGAAGTGGTGACGTAGACGTGGTGAGATTCGCCTGGCTGATCCCGTCGTTCCCGGCCGTGTCCTTTTTCCTCATCGTGTTCTTCGGCAAGCGGATGCCCCGGCGGGGTTCCGAGATCGGCATCACCGCCGTGCTCCTGAGCTTCGTGCTCTCGATCTTCGTCTGGGGCCACTTCATCGGCGGGGGAGGGTCGGTCACGAGTTCGGTGACGTACTTCCAGCTCGATGGCTTCCGGCTCGACGTGGGGCAGAACGTGGACGGTCTCGCCGCCGTGATGTTCGTGGTCGTGACGCTGGTGTCGCTTCTCGTCCAGGTCTATTCGACCGCCTACATGCACGGCGACAAGCGCTACACGTGGTACTACGCGGCCCTGTCGTTATTCACAGCCGCCATGCTGAACCTGGTCATCGCCGACAATCTGTTTCAACTCCTGGTCGGATGGGAGCTGGTCGGGATCTGCTCCTACCTGCTGATCGGGCACTGGTGGGAGGAGAAGGAGAACTCGAACGCCGCCATCAAAGCGTTCATCACCACCAAGACCGGCGACATCCCGTTCCTCTTCGGGATCTTCGTGCTGACGATTGCGGCCGGCACGGCGAACATCCCCGAGATCACGCACCTGGCCGAGACCCACCAGATCGCCACGGGCACGCTGACGGTGGCCGCGCTCTTGCTGTTCGGTGGGGCCATCGGGAAGTCCGCCCAGTTCCCGTTGCACGTCTGGCTTCCGGATGCCATGGCCGGCCCGACGCCGGTCTCGGCGCTGATCCACGCGGCAACCATGGTGGCGGCCGGCGTCTACCTGGTGGGCCGCTTGTTCGCCGTGTTCGCGCCGTCGGGCCACGCCCTGGCCTTCGTGGGGGCGATCGGCTCCATCACCATGCTGATCGCGGCCCTGCTGGCCATGGTTCAGGACGACATCAAGCGCGTGCTGGCCTATTCCACGGTGTCCCAGCTCGCCTACATGATCGCCGCTCTGGGCCTGGGTGAAGAGGGGTACACACCCAGCTTGTTCCACTTGTTCACCCACGCGTTCTTCAAGGCCCTGCTGTTCCTGGGGGCCGGCTCGGTCATCCACGCCGTGCACACCAACAACATGAGCGAGATGGGCGGTCTCCGGAAGCACATGCCTCGCACCTTCTGGACGTTCCTGATCGGCGCAGCGGCGCTGTCGGGGATCCCGCCGCTGGCCGGCTTCTGGTCGAAGGACGAGATCATCTCGGAAGCCTTCAAGACCGGTCACTATCCGATCTTCGTGATCGCCCTGGTGACGGCGGTCATCACGGCCTTCTACATGACCCGGGTCATGCTCGTGACGTTCTTCGGTGACTACCGGGGCACCGCCCATCCGCACGAATCTCCGCAGGCGATGACCATTCCTTTGGTCATCCTGGCCGTCCTGTCGGCGGTGGCCGGTTTCCTCGGCCCCACGGGCCTGTTCTTCGACTGGGTGCACTTCCCGGGGACCGCCCACAAGCCAG
>VAYC01000371.1:0-596 GCA_005885025.1 Actinomycetota bacterium
CAGGTCTTCCCGCACAAGGACTGGGCCGCGGCCGACCGGTTGCTCGATGAGACGAAGGACCGGGGCCGCCGGCAGCTGTTGATCACCGACGGGGTCTTCTCCATGGACGGCGACATCGCCCCACTCCCCGACCTCGTCCAGATCGCCGAGAAGCACCAGGCGATCATGATGATCGACGACGCGCACGCCAGCGGGGTGCTCGGTCCCGGCGGCAAGGGCACGGTGGCCCACTTCGGGCTCGACCCGTCGCGGGTCGACATCCAGGTGGGGACCCTGTCGAAGGCGATCGGCGTGCTCGGAGGCTTCATCGCCGGCCCTTCCCACCTCATCCAGTGGCTGGTCAACCGAGGCCGGCCCTTCCTGTTCTCCACGTCGGCCCCACCCGGCGTGGCCGCCGCCTGCATCGCCGCCCTCGACGTGATCCGGGACGAGCCCGAGCGCATCGACCGCCTGTGGACCAACACGGCCCTGTTCAAGGCCGGGCTGCACGACCGCGGGTTCGACACCGGGATGAGCGAGACGCCCATCAGCCCGGTGATCGCCGGGGAGGAGACCAAGGCCGTCGAGCTCTCCCATCTCTTGTGGGAGGAGGGCGT
>VAYC01000371.1:640-3092 GCA_005885025.1 Actinomycetota bacterium
TACGGAGGAGGACCTCAGGGAGGCCCTGGAGGCGTTCGAGAAGGTCGGCCGCAAGCTTGGTCTGATCTGACCGAGGGCGGGTCCACCGAACGGGGCGGGCGACCCCGATCCGGCCCATCGGAAAATAGGTCGACCGATGCATCCGGGACCCGCGAGAGACCTCCGATATCTACCCGAGTACGGGTACCAGCGCAGGCCGCGCCGGCGCTCCCGTCCAGGATTCCGCGCCCAACGGGGGGAGGAACGCGCAAGCCATGAGAGCGAAGCTTCGATCCGGAGGATTGGGCCGGGAGACGCTGTTCCGTCAGATCGGGCCCCTGGCCGGAGCGACCATGCTCTGGCTGCTAGCCGGGACGGTGCCATCCACCGCCGATTCCCGTCCGGGCTTCGAGTTCCAGGCCGGTGCGGTGATCGCCGTGGCCATCGTGCTCACCGTGATCGTGCCGTGGCACCGGCTGCCCGACTTCTTGAAGGCCATCCCCCCCATCCTGGCCCTCCTGGTGGGGGTCCGGCTCCAGCTGCTGCTGGACGTCTCGCCCTGGAGCGCCTCGGCGTTCGTGCTGCTCCCGACGTTCTGGCTGGCCTCGTTCGGAACCCGGATGGAGATCATGGCCGGACTGGGGGCAACCATCACGCCGCTGGTCGCCCAGCGGCTCCTGACCTCAGTCCCCAACCAGGCGTGGCGAGAGACGGCGGTGTTGGGGGCGGCGACGGTGGCCGTCGCCTTTGCCGTGCACGTCGTCTTCACGTGGATCCGCCGGAGAGCTGAGCGGAGCAACGTGGTCGAGCCGATGGACAGCCTGACGGGGCTGCCCAACCGCCGGGGCTGGGAGCTTCGGGTCCCCCAGCTGCTCGCGGAAGAGAAGGAGGCGCGCCAGCCGGCGTGCGTTGTCGCTCTGCACCTCGATTCCTTCGCCGCGTTCACGGAGGAGCACGGGCGGCGAGAAGCCGACCGGCTGCTGCGGTCGACCGCATCCCTGTGGAGGGATCGCATCCGGAAGGGCGACGTGCTGGCCAGGACCGATGAGTCAGAATTCGAGACGCTCCTGCTCGGATGCTCGGCCGAGGCGGCCATCGGGATCGCCCGGCGCCTTTCCACCATCCAGAACGGTCCCCTCACCATCTCGGCCGGGGTCGCCGAGTGGAACGGAGACGAGAGCGCGGCGGTGCTGTCCAGGCGGGCCGAATCGGCGGTGGAGCGGGCCCGGCACGGCGGCGGGGACCGCGTGGAGTTCGGGACCGACGCGGAGTCGGCTTCCGGCGACGAGCTCCGCTGGGCCGACCTGCATCAGTCCTAGGTGTGCGGGGCACTCCGTCCCGCCGATCCCGCTGACTACCCTTCGAGCCCGTGCAGCTCAGGCTTCGCTTCGCGAAGCATGAGTGAGCGGACCAGGTCCGTTGGGGCCACGCCCTCGTAGAGCACGCGCACCACCTGCTCGGAGATCGGAACCTCCAGCCCATGGGCATGGGCTAGCGCGCAGAGGGGTCGCGACGTCTTCACTCCCTCGGCCACCATCTTCATCTCGGAGACGATGGCTTCGAGCGTCCTCCCCTTGCCGAGCTGCTCCCCGACCATTCGGTTGCGGGAGAGCGGCGAGTAACACGTGGCCACGAGGTCTCCCATGCCGGCCAGTCCCGCGAACGTGAGCGGGTTCCCGCCCATGGCCGCGCCCAGCCTGGCCAGCTCGGCCAGGCCCCGGGTGATCAGCGACGCCTTGGCGTTGTCGCCGAACCCCAATCCGGCGGCGATGCCGGCGGCGATGGCGATGACGTTCTTCATCGCACCCCCGAGCTCGACCCCGACCACGTCCGGGTTGGTGTAGACGCGGAACGTCGGAGCCATGAACAGCCCCTGAAGCTCGCGGGCCCGGCCCTCGTCGGCGCACGCCAACACCGTGGCGCTCGGCTGGCCCATGGCGACCTCCCGAGCCAGGTTCGGACCGGAGAGGACGGCGATCCGGGACGGCTCCAGGTCCGCCTCCTCGGCCATCACCTCGCTCATGCGCCGCATCCTCTCCTGCTCGATGCCCTTGGTCAGCGAGAGCACCGGGGCGTCCGGCGCGAGGAGCGGCGCCACCCGGCGGAAGACGTCTCGGTACCCGTGGGAGGGAACCGCCATCACCACCGCGGTCGACCGTTCCACCGCCTCCGCCAGGTCATCGGTGGCCATCAGGGAATGGGGCAAGGGGCTGCCCGGGAGGTAGTCGGGGTTCTCGTGCCGGGTGGCGATGGCCTCGGCCAGCTCGGGCCGGCGGGCCCACAGGATCGTCTTCACCCCCTTGCCGGCGACCACGCCCGCCAGGGCGCTCCCCCACGAACCCGACCCCACCACCGCGACGCGCGGCTCGACGGGCATCAGGTGGGTACGCCGGCGATGACCGGCCCGGTCACCGCCAGCGCTTGGGGTATCGCACCCGCATGTCGTTCACCAGCCCGGTCAGCTCGTCCATGA
>VAYC01000371.1:3155-4687 GCA_005885025.1 Actinomycetota bacterium
CCCGAACGCCAGGCTCCTCGCTCCCTCGCGCTGCCACACGTGCTGCGAGCCCCACACCGCGATCGGCAGGACCGGCACGGCCGTGGTCAGCGTCAGCCGGGCGATGCCGGTCTTCGCCCGCATCGGGGTGTTGTCCGGATTCGTGGTGACGGTGCCCTCCGGATACACGAGGACGCACTCTCCCTCCCCCAACGCGTTCACTGCCGCCTCGACGGGCGCGTGGGACCCGGTTCCCCGCTCCACGGGGATCTGACCCGCTCCCTCGAGGAGGCTGCGCATGAAGGAGTTCGCGTACAGCTCCTTCTTGGCCATGAACCGGGGCCGGCGCCCCGCCCTCACCAGCATGTACCCGTGGGCCAGGGGATCGAAGTAGGACACGTGGTTGCCCGCCACCAGGAGTGGACCCTCGGGAGGAATGTGCTCCATCCCTTCGAACCGCCAGTTGAACCACAGGGCGACCAACGGGCGAAGGGTCAGCTCGGCGAATCGGTACCAGGGCTCAGGTTGCTCCACTGGGTCTCCAGGCTGCGGGGCGCGGCTATTCTACGAGAGGCATGCGAGTGATCGTGGTGCCGGTCAACGGCCTCGACTCCACGAAGAGCCGGCTCAGCCCCGTCCTGTCTCCATCGGAGCGCGCGGTGCTCACGCTGGCAATGCTCGAGGACGTCCTGGACGCGTGCATGGCCCAGGCTGGATGGGAGGTCCGGGTGGTGTCCCGCGCGGAGGCCGCCCTCGAGATCGCGGCCCGCCGTGGGGCCCGGTGCGTGCAGGAACAGGGCGGCGCGCTCCTCGCTGCCATTGATCAGGCCCAGGGCGACGTGCGGGGACGGCAGAGCCATCTCGCGGTGGTGCTGGCGGACCTCCCGCTCCTCACGGCGCCGGGGCTGGCTCGCGGCCTGGCCCTCGGGGCCAACGCGTCCGTGGTGGCCGCGCCGGCCCACTCGGACGGCGGGACGAATCTCCTCATCCGCCGGCCCCCCTCCGCGATCGCCGCCCGATTCGGGAGATCCTCGTTCTCGAGACACCGGGCCGAAGCGTACCGGCGGGGCGTGACATTCCAAGAGGCACGGATCGCCGAGCTGGCCTTCGACCTGGATCGGCCCGCCGACATCCGTCGAGTGCTCGAGTCACCGCGGGCCAGCCGTACCCGCGCCGTTTGCCTCGACCTGGGGCTGGCGGCCAGACTGTCCGAACACGTCTGAACGACCGAGGAGACGCGGAGGCCCCAGGGTGGCCCAGGGAACGATCAAGGACTACGAGCTGGAAAGCCGGACCGGCTCTCTGCTCATGGACGACGGGACGGAGGTTCGGATCGACCAGGCCTCCACGGAAGGAGCCGGCCATATCCGATATCTGCGGATCGGGCAACGGGTGGTCTTCGACCTCGCCGAGGAGATGGGCCATAAGGTCGCCCGCGGCCTGAAGATCATCAGCTTCGCCTAGGTTCCCGCAGTCGCTGGGAGCCATCACCCGAGGGTCATCGGCTCCCTCGTTACACTCGAAGCGCCATGTCGGATCCGGTGGTGGTGGTG
>VAYC01000371.1:4698-5151 GCA_005885025.1 Actinomycetota bacterium
GAAGCCGTCAAAGGCATCGACTTCCACGTCGACGCCGAGCAGTGCTTCGGCTTCCTGGGACCCAACGGCGCGGGCAAGACAACCACCATGCGGATGATCTCCTGCTCCTCGCCACCGACGGGAGGCGAGCTGACCGTCTTGGGGATGCCCGCGTGGGTCGATGGCCGCCGGATCAAGCGGCGCATGGGCGTCGTCCCCCAGGAGAACAACCTCGACGAAGAGGTCAGCGTCATCGACAACCTGATCATCTACGCGCGGTACTTCGACATCTCGCCCAAGGTCTCCACGCCGCGGGCCGAGGAGCTCCTGTCCTTCGTGGCCCTGGAGGACAAGCGGGACTGGAGGATCTACGCCCTCTCCGGAGGGATGAAGCGGCGCCTCCTGGTGGCGCGCTCGCTGATGAACGAGCCCGAGCTGTTGATCCTGGACGAGCCGACCACGGGGCTCGACCCG
>VAYC01000372.1 GCA_005885025.1 Actinomycetota bacterium
GCTGCACGGCATCATCAGGCTCCAAGAGAAGATCGCCGGCGAAGACATTCAGGAGAAATGGAGTGGCAAGCTCACCCAACCGCAGACCGCTGCCACCAGCTGACATCGCCGACCGCCTGCGGGCGCAGTTCGGCGAAGACGTGCTCGCCTTCGAAGAGGTCCACGGGCATGCGGTGGTGAACGTCGCCCCCGCCCGGTATCACGAGATCGCCGGGTTTCTGCGGGACGACCCCACGCTGGCCTTCGACTTCTTCGATTTCCTCACCGGGGTGGACTACCGGGGGAAGGGCCGCGGGTACCAGGTGGTCACCCACCTCTATTCCAGCCGTCACAACCACCACGTGCGGCTGCGCCTTGACTGCGACCCGGAGGACCCGCGCTGTCCGACGCTCTCCGACCTGTGGGCAGGGGCGAACTGGCACGAGCGGGAGACCTGGGAGCTGTTCGGCATCGTCTTCGAGGGGCATCCGCATCTGGTGAAGCTGGTGCTCCCCGAGCAGTTCGAGGGTTACCCGCTGCGGAAGGACTTCGCCCTCATGACCCGGGAGGCCAAGCCGTGGCCGGGGGCCGTGGAGGGCGAGGAGATCGAAGAGTGATCGCTGCAGGGCCACTCCTGGCCAAGACGGGCGAGAGCTTCATCAACTCCCTGATCGACAACTTCTGGATCGTCCTGGTCCTGAAGGTCGCGCTGGTCCTTGGGTTCGTGCTGATCGCCCCCATCGGGCTGATCTGGGGGGAGCTCAAGATCATGGCCCACATGCAACACCGTCTCGGTCCGATGTACGCGGGGCGCTTCCACGGGATCGGTCAGCCCATCGCGGACGGCATCAAGCTCCTGCAGAAGGAAGACATCATCCCCACCGCCGCCGACCGCTGGGTGTTCGGGCTGGCACCCGGAGTCGTCCTCGTTCCGTACATAGCGCTGTTCATCGTGATCCCGTTCGGTCCAACGATCTTTGCCGAGAATCTCGATATCGGGATCTTCTACGCGCTCGCTATCACCGCCATCTCCGTGATCGGCATCCTGATGGCGGGGTGGGCCAGTGCGAACAAGTTCTCGCTGATCGGCGCGTTGCGCGCCGCGGCGCAGCTCATCGCGTACGAGCTGCCACTGATCCTGGCGGCGGTGGCGGTGGTGATGCAGGCCGGGACGCTGTCGATGGTGGGCATCACCGAGGCCCAGCGCCACTACTGGTTCGTCCTGACCCAGCCGGTGCTGTTCGTGATCTTCCTGATCTCGACGCTCGCCGAGCTGACCCGGACCCCCTTCGACATGCCCGTGGCCGACTCGGAGATCATCTTCGGTGCGTACACCGAGTACACGGGGCTTCGTTTCGCCTTCTTCATGTTGGCGGAGTACGCGGGCATCCTGGCGTTCTCCGCCATCGCCAGTGTGCTGTTCCTCGGCGGCTATCTGGGACCGCCGATCATCGGCCACGTCATTCCCGGCTTCTTCTGGATGAGCGCGAAGATCGGGGCCCTGGCCTTCGTCATCATCTGGCTTCGCGTGACCTACCCCCGGCTCCGCGAGGACCAGCTCCAGCGCTTCTCGTGGGTCGTTCTGATCCCGATCGCGCTCCTCGACATCCTGCTGACCGCGACGTGCGAACGCGACAGGAGGTGGGGCCCGGCGCCGCGCCGGCCAATGGAGCCCGCCGCAAGCGCGGGCTCCCTGGATCGGGGCTGATCAAGGGCCTGGGGGTGACGCTGAAGCACATGCTCCAGCGTTCCATCACCCAGGAGTATCCGGACGAAAAGCCGAATCTCCCGCCCCGGACGCGGGGCGTGATCGCCCTCAAGGAAGAGAACTGCACGGTCTGCTGGAAATGCTCCCGCGAGTGTCCGGACTGGTGCATCTACATCGAATCGCACAAGGAGACCCACCCGCCGGCCGGCGGAGGGCGGGCCCGGTCGGTGAAGGTGCTCGACCGATTCGCCATCGACTACGCCCTGTGCATGTACTGCGGCATCTGCGTGGAGGTCTGCCCGTTCGACGCGCTGTTCTGGGCGCCGGACTTCGAGTACGCGGAATACGACATCGTCGAGATGACCCACGAGAAGGAGCGGCTGGAAGAGTGGACGTACAAGGTGCTCCCGCCGCCGCCGCTGGAAGAAGGTGC